>DAOVYW010000217.1 GCA_030635415.1 Candidatus Firestoneibacteriota bacterium | reverse complement strand
GTATTAATTCGTTTTGATGAAAACGTTTTAAATTGCCGAACAATTTCTGGCAACCCGTAACATTTTACCGTAGGGGCGGGTTCTAAACCCGCCCTTGCCATAGTTGTAGTCCAACATGATGTTCTTTATAAAATCCCCCTTGATCCCCCTTTTTGAGAGACTGTGTCATAATGCCTGTTTTAGAGATTGCTTTGTCGCTTACGCTCCTCGCAATGACAGGAAATCCTTTAAAAACACTCATTGTGAGCGACCGAAGGGAGCGCGGCAATCACGTTTTTCGAATTGTGACACAGCCTCATCAAAAAGGGAGGGGAATACTTGAACTCCGGACTAAATGCTCAAGCACCTGGGGTTAGAACGCTTCACTGACATATTGCCTCAACTCTAATTTTTTAGTATCCGAAAGTAATCAAATATACTAGTATATTGCGGTGGGACGGTATTTCGCCGGAAGGAAGTTTTTTATCATGGGAACGCATCAGTCGCTTTTTGAACAACCGGATACGGGGCCGCCTCGCATGGTGATTATAGCTATCGGTCTGCTGGCATTGATGTTTTTGAGCGGAGCGGTTTATTTGCTTATCTCCGGTCCCTTTGCCAGGATCGAGGTTATGGAAGCTCGCGAGCTTCCTGAGAGTACAGTAGCGGTAATGGAATACGAGGGCGCACTTCTGGGAATAGAGAAAGCCCGGCGCCAGGTTGCCCGGGAATTGGAGCAGCGGGGTCTTTTAGGCGGGCAACCCTTCACGATTTATTATACTAGTCCCTTAAGAATGCGGCCGATAGCTGTGAAATGTCAGGTAGGTTATATGCTGCCCTTGGGCTTCAATATTGGCGGATTGTCCGAGCCGACGCTGATGCTGAAGATAAAACCGGGCCGCCGCATGATAGTGCGGGTGCGGGGAAAAGGTAATTTTACCGGGAGTAAAGCTTACCGCGCGGCGGAAAAACAATTAAGCAATCATGGACTTAGTCCCGGAGGCGGTAAACGGTTTGAAATGAAAATACGCCGGGACAACAGAAATTTTGTGGAGCATTGGATACCCGTACAATAGGGAAGGGTCTCGAATGGCACTAACTTTAACGATTTATCAGCGTTAAGCAGGGACTCGGCGCGCTGTGTCCCGACATGACACAGGATATTAAATACATCTGATTATTTTCGTAGCGGGAGGTTTTTAATCTCATGAAAATTGCCAACTCAGTACTTGACCTAATAGGCCGTACTCCCATGGTTCGTTTAAACCGAATCGCCGGAAATGCGGAGATCCTGGTTAAATTGGAGTATTTTAATCCCTGCGCCAGTATCAAAGACCGTATTGCCCGGGCCATGATCGAGGCGGCTGAGCAGAGCGGTGAATTACTGCCGGGAGGAACAGTGATTGAATCCACCAGCGGTAATACCGGTATCGGTCTGGCTATGGTTTGCGCCATAAAAGGTTACCGCCTGATTCTGACTATGCCGGACAGCATGAGTATGGAGCGCCGCCGGATATTAAGTGTCTTCGGTGCGGAATTGATTTTAACGCCCGGGGCCGAGGGCATGACAGGGGCGATCAAGAAGGCCGGGCAACTGGCGGCGGAGACGGCGAAATCCTACCAACCCCTGCAGTTTAAAAATCCTGTCAACCCGGAGATCCATAGAAAGACCACGGCCGAAGAAATCTGGAGGGATGTGGAGGGGAAAGTAGACATAATCGTTGTGGGGGTAGGTACGGGCGGGTCATTGACCGGAGTGGCTGAGGTTTTGAAACAACGCCATCCGGCTTTGAAAGCCGTGGCAGTCGAACCGGCGGCTTCTCCGGTTTTATCAGGCGGGAATCCCGGGCCGCATAAGATTCAGGGAATTGGCGGCGGTTTTATTCCGGAAGTCTTGAACCGTGATATTATCGATGAGGTGCTTACAGTTACTGACCGGGAAGCCGAGGTTATGGCCGGGCGCTTAGCCAAGGAAGAGGGTGTCCTGGCCGGGATTTCTTCCGGGGCTAATGTACAGGCCGCTTTGCTGCTGGCACAGCGGCCGGAGAATAAAGCGTTGCGCATAGTGACTTTTGCTCCGGATACCGGGGAACGGTATTTAATGCGTTAGAGCAAGCTATAGAATCTTCCGCAGCAGATACCAGTTAAAAGGAGAAAGAAAAATATGCCGAAATCCAATTATCGTTTTGAAACTTTAGCGCTGCATGCCGGGCAGGAACCGGATCCAACTACCCTGGCCCGGGCGGTGCCGCTCTATCGGACCAGTAGTTATGTATTCCGCAGTTCCCAACACGCGGCCAATCTTTTTAATCTAAAGGAAAAGGGGAATATTTACACCCGCATTGGCAATCCCACCCAGGAGGTTTTAGAGAAAAGGGTGGCTGCTTTGGAGGGGGGGGCGGCCGGCCTGGCACAAGCCTCAGGTACGGCGGTCATTTTCAACGCTATTATAAATATATGTGGTGTTGGCGATGAGGTCGTATCAGCGGGTAATCTTTATGGCGGAACCTACACTATGTTCGATTCTATTCTTCCGCAACTCGGCATTAATGTGAAATTTGCCGATTTCGGCCGGAAGGAAAATATCCGGCGTGCCATTACTGAGAAAACCCGGGCGATTTTTGTGGAGACTATTGGGAATCCGGTATTGGACGTGGCGGACCTGGACGCTATAGCAGAGGTTGCGCGTGGCGAGCATCTGCCTTTAATCGTGGACTCGACTTTTACCACGCCTTATCTGCTTGCACCGTTGGAACATGGTGCTGATATTGTTATTCATTCCTTGACTAAGTGGCTGGGCGGCCATGGTACCAGTATCGGCGGAATAGTAGTGGATGCTGGAAAGTTTGATTGGACCGATAAAAAATTTAAATTATATAACGAACCTGACAAAAGTTACCATGGCCTGCGGTTTGGCCATGATCTGGGAGAGCTGAATTCCCTGGCTTATATTACACGGATGCGCCTGGTGCCGCTAAGAAATCTCGGAGCCTGCATCTCACCGGATAATGCCTGGCAATTCCTGCAGGGGATTGAGACTCTGCCCTTGCGCATGCCAAGGCATTGCGAGAATGCTCAGGCAGTGGCGGAATACTTGGCGCGTCATCCCAAAGTAGCCTGGGTCCGTTATCCTGGATTGCCGGATGATCCCAGTCACCAGACAGCTTCCCGTTATCTAAAGCGTGGATTTGGAGGCATGGTGGTATTTGGCATCCAGGGAGGCCGTTCGGCCGGCGAGTCCTTTGTTGAGGCCTTAAACCTGTTCTCCCACCTGGCTAATGTAGGTGATGCCAGGAGCCTGGCGCTTCATCCGGCCTCAACCACGCATTTACAACTGACCGAGGAACAACAGCGGGCCTGCGGGCTGACCCCGGATTTGGTGCGTTTATCCATTGGGATCGAGAATGTAGAGGACATACTGGAAGATATTAATCAGGCTTTGTCTTTGTAATTCGGTAGTGTAGTGCGTCATAAATAACTTTACATTAGTCATTGCGAGCGAAGCGAAGCAATCCCGTTTTTATCATCATTTTGCAATCAAAACAGATTGCTTCGTCGCAAAAAAATGCTCCTCGCAATGACAATCAAATCTAAAGAAGTGTTGGACGCACTACAGTAGTTAGGGCCTGTAGCTTTATTTCCTTCCAAAACC
>DAOVYW010000007.1 GCA_030635415.1 Candidatus Firestoneibacteriota bacterium | reverse complement strand
GGGTCGACATCAGACAGCGGCGGAGTACTGGATTTTGTTCCCACTAACGATTATCCCAATGCCGGGTCCGGTCACGACTTCGATGCCGGCACAACTCACAACCTCTATGCCAGGGTTTATGATAGGGCGGGCAATTATGCAAGTGCCAGTGATAATTTCTGCTTTAACGGCGACGCGCCTGATCCGCGCATCCAGTGGCGGCATCCCGATAGGGGTTATCCTCCTTCATACTATATGGGCCAGGGGCTGAACCGCATCTGGGCTGACTGGGGATGCTCCTCCTGCGCTCCTGATAATATTATTAATTACTCCGCTTCAACTATGAGTGTTAATCCCTTGCCGATTCCAAACGCGGGAAGTAAACTTAACGGAGATGGACTTATTGAATGGCAGATAAACACTCCGCCTTTGTACCATACCAATTTTACCAACGGGCAATTATACACGGTCACGGTTAATCTTATAGATATCCACGGCGTGAGTGGCACGGACACGCGTCAGTTCATGAAAGATGAAAATTGTCCTGTGATTACGAATGTCCGGGTTATCAACGCGCTCATGAATCCGGTCGATCTCACGCTGAATCATATCGTTATGCGCGGCTCGCAGATGAGAACGCCTTATTACTTTGTTTCGGATATCACGGATTCACCCGCTGATTGGGGCGGGCATACCTCGCTCAATGGGGCCGGTATTTCCTATAGCAGCTATTATCCCTCGCGCATAAATATTTATGAAGAGGACGCGGGCTCGGTCAGCGGAAACCTTAACTACATGGTGGTGGGGATGGGGGGGCAAAATTACCAGGGACGATTAACCGTGCCCGCTACCCACTCGCCGGAGAGTGGAGTGCATTGGCTGAGAAACTGGGCCCGGGATTGGGCCTATTATGGGAATGTAGATCACGAGGATTATAACGAGGGCAGGTTCCTGGTGGATGATATCCCGCCGCAGGAGGATCACGTGCAATTGCCCGTGGTTCCGCTTGATTTAATTACTCCGGGAGCTTTTTATTTAAAAACCTACAACCTGACAACTTATCCCCGGAATATCTCAGTGGCGGCGCAGGATCAACCCGCGAACCGTGGCTACAATTTTGAAGACCGTCTTAACCTCACGGCGTCCACGGTTTATCTGCGGAATCCTGATAATAACCTTCGCGACCTGACCTCGAATAATAACTGGCAACGCCTTGGCAGCGACTTGAGCAATGTTTTTGACGCGGATATTATTGAGACCGACCCGCCGCCTATCTTCCCGTATCCCGAGTTTGGCGGAAATACTATAGAGGGCCGGTACACTATCAAGATTCATCTGGAAGATAAAATTACCCCCAACTTTGGGTTGTCTAATAAGCGAGATGCTGACTACTACTTCTATAATGATGTCAGTCTGCCCCATCTGGCATCCTGGACTCCTTTTTTTTCCACCCAACCGATTCCCGGCATATTTTCTACTTCCAGTTTTTCCCATGTTCAAGCTACAGTCATAGATCCGGACTTGCGGGACGGCTGGCCCGGTTCAGGGCTCGACCTGGATGCCTGCGCGGTGAAGATTTACCTCGGATTGCATAAAACTGCTGTTACGGCTTCGGGATCCGGAGGGATTATACTGCCAGGTCCTTTTGTAGGACACCAATCACAGCCGCTGGATGGGGAGACCGCGGAGATCTTCCGGATCAACGATATTGACCAGGCAATCAGGGGTTATCACGGCTGGACGGAAATCGAGTATCCTTTAATCCGGCAACGCTTTATTTTTAAGACCTCCGCTATAATTGATCCGGAGAACGGAGTGGTGGTCGTCAGTGGTTTAACTCCCGGGGAGAGCTATAAGGTCGGATGGGAAATTAACTCCATTCGAGCCCCGAACAGTACTGATACTTTCGGCGCTATTCCTGTCACAACAGTAAACAACGACGGCTATTATTTCGCGAATTTTTTTGTGGCCGACGCGGTCGGCAATACGGGCCAGATAGACAGCATAGACTTCAATTATTTGTCAGCCGGCGGGGTTATTTCCCTTACCGCGGATCCGCCTCTTATCCTGGCGGACGGCGTCAGCGAATCAGTGATTACCACCTCACCGATTCATTTTGTAGACAGCCCCGGGACCGTGGTCGCGGACGGGACCCTGGTTACGGTTTCCACCTCACTGGGCGACATAATTACTCCGGATGCCGCCATATTAGAGAAGCATCAAGTTACAACCGTGGAAGGAGTAGCGACTTTTGTGGTGCGCAGCCGTCACAGCGAGGACGGGAAAGTGACGCTCCGGGCCAGGAGTTCTTCCGGCTTTGCGGATAGCGGCGATGTTACGGATAAACTGGAGATTGTTTTATCCAATATTGCCAACGGGCAGGTCGTGATTAAACCGGCAATGGAAAAAATGACGGCGGAATATAGAATTAGAGGGAAGGTTAATGCAATAAATAATCTGGTAAGCGGAATTGATAAAATGTCCATGAAATTTCCGGTGGGAACAGGGATAAAACTTGCGCTCTGGCAGAATGTTATACGCATCAATAACACGCGCATTCCAATTATTTCCCTGGCAGGATATACCTTCTCTTTTGTAATGCCGGTTACTCTGGCAGCTGGCAGTCTCTTTGAGATCGTTATCCCCCAAGAAGCGGGTGTGGTAAATCCCGCTTACGGGCATTACCATCTGGATATACACAGCACTCAAAATTACGAAGCGAAAAGCATCCCCTATGATATACTGCTTTTTATTCCAGAGACAGAAGTTATTCCCGCGCCTAATCCCAGCTCTGCCGGAAGAATGCGTTTCTTTTTCAACCTGGATGGCCCGGCCCGGGTAGAACTTCTAGTGCTTAATCTTTTAGGCGATAAAGTTTCGCGTGTGGTTGAGCATTACGGAGCTGAGAAGAAGGGGGAAGTACTGGACTGGAATACAGAAAAAATAGGTCCAGGTATCTATTGGGCATTGGTGAGCGCCTATTATAATGACGGCCGCGTGGTAAAAATGAAGAAGAAGAAAATAATTATAATAAAGTAGAGTGTTTTTTCTAGATCCTGAGCCGCCCTGGACTAAAGCATCCCGGACAGGCAGACGAAGAATCTCCTGAAGCCCTGATAATTCGGGCGTTTTCTTGAAGATATCTCGGCTGCCTGTCCTGCCTGTCCGGGATGCTTTAGTCCAGGGTGATTGGAATGACAAATCTGAGAAAACATGCTTTCGCAACCGAGACTAAGTAATATGCTTTATTTAGATTGACAAATGGGCCTAAAATCAATATAATTATTTTGTGAGATATTCAGTAGTAATTTAGGGGTATAACATGAAAAATTATTTTAAAGTCTATCTTTTCATCCTTTTAGTGTTATCTTTAATTTGTCCTATAACTTCAGCTGAACAAACGGATTTTAGCAGCTCAGGTGGAACCGGGATTTTATTTAAGCTTCCTATCGGAGCCAGGGGTGTATCCATGGGAAGCGGTTTAGTTGCCAATGCCCAAGGTGTGGAATCAATGGTCTGGAATCCGGCTGGCCTGACATCCGGCAGCCAACATGAGGTATTTGCTGATTATACCAGTATTTATGAGGACATGAACGCAGCTGCCGTGGGATACAGCTGCCAAATGCCCTGGATTTCCCTGGGCGCCTTGATCAGTTATTTCGGATACGGTGCGATTGAGCGTTTTGATTTGGACGCCTATAACAATCCTATACGTACCAACCAGAGTATCGAGCCATTTAATTTAATTGCGGAACTGGGGGCGGCCAAGTCTCTCAGTCCGGCCTTGAGTCTGGGCGTAAACACTAAATTTATGCAGGAAGATTTGGTGGACAAGAAATTTTATTTTCTAGCCTGGGACGTGGGGGCGCAGATTATTACGGGTCTGGAAGGCCTGCGAGTGGGTGCCGCAGTAAAAAACCTCGGCTGGAAAAAGTTTGCGGAGTTCCCCCTGCCCATGCTGACACAGATCGGGGCGGCGTATGAAATTCCGCTGGGATTTTTCCAGCCGGATAAGTTGTGTCTAACGCTGGATGGGATGTTGCCGCAGGACCAGCCATTGAAAGGCGCCTTAGGACTGGAATACATCATGCAGGAGATAGCAAGTATTCGCGCGGGATATCAAACCAGCGACGCGCGCCTGGCCGAGAACTTTCTGACCGGATTTTCTTTTGGGATGGGGGTTAAATTCAGGGAATATTCGATGCATTATGCGTATTCACCCGACGCGCTGATAGGAGACGGGCATAGGATAACCGTGATGGCGCGGTTCGGTCCCCGTGGGGAGCCGGGGCGCAAAGACAGCAAGATGAAGAAAAAAAAGGGCAGATATTTATATGAATACCTTAATAAATAATAACCAAGTGATGTTTAGGAAGAAATTGAAAGAGCTTGTGGTTGTAGGCGGTTTGATGAGTTTAGGGATATTAGGCTGGGGAATGATTACCCCGGTTTGGGGAGCTACTATCACTATAACCTTCATTGATACCCAGGCGGCTGGCGGGGGCACACTTTATATAGATCACGCTAATGTTATTTCTTTGGAGGGGACAGGAGCTGGTAATTCAAATACTGTTTATATTGAAGTGGATGGAGCAGAAGTACAGACCACGGTCTCCAGTGTTGGCGGTAATTTTAATTGTAATTTTAATGCTCCGGATATCGATGCGACTCAAGTGGTTCGCGCGTGGGTTGTGGCAGCGCAATATACCAATGAACAAAATATTATTGTGGATACGGATGAGCCGGATATACCCGCTATTGTCTGGGAAAATCCAACCGGTACCGTAGTAGGTTGGAAACTTGAAAAAATATACGCGGCCGCGCTTAATGATACCGGTGGTTCGGAAATTGATTGGACTAACAGCGAAATAACTTTAAACCAGGGATTGAACGGGTCGAGCAGCCAGGATGGTTCTGATCTGGTTTTTACTCCTGCCAATGGTTATCCGGCAGCCACAGTCAGTCATAACTTCCAGCATAATTTATTATATACCATTACCGCTACTATTTACGATAAAGCCGGCAATGTTCGTATTAATGCCGGGCAGTTTACTTATGATAACAGCGCTCCCACCATAGCCATTCATTGGGAATCGCCTCCGGATCAGAGCCAGGCAGGCTGGGACCTATCAGAAATTCGTGCTGCCGTAAGCGACACAGTTTCCGGAGTAGATTGGGGAAGCAGTGATATAAGCCTGGATAATGGAATAACCGGCTCGAGCAGCCAATCCGGGTCTGATCTTATGTTTGTTCCGACTAATGGTTATCCGGCGGTTACCGGAGCGCATGCTTTTCAGCACAACATCTTATATACTGTAACCGCTCAGCTGGTGGACCAGGCGGGTAATACCAGTTTGTCTACGGGGCAGTTTAGATTTGACAATGTGGCTCCTACGATAGCCATACATTGGCAGCATCCATTGGACGGAGCATATGCGGGCCAGAACCTTAATAGAATTTGGGCTGTAATAAATGATACCGGTCCGGGTAATTCGGGCATTGATTCAGTCAATAGCAACATCACTGTCAGCGGAGTAACCGGCACAAAATCCTATTCCAGTCCGGATATGGATTTCATACCCAATGGCAATAACTTTGGTCCCCCGAATTTTAATCATAATAACACTTATACTATTACAACTCTAATTTATGACCAAGTGGGTAATACCAATGCTGTCGACGCCAGCTTTGATTTTGATTATGTAAATCCCGTAGTAGATGTTGACTGGAATAATCCGGCCGGTTCACCGCCGCAAAACGGGACTTACGTAGGACCGAGTCTGAATCGGATATGGGCGCCGGTAAGCGATACTACGCCGGGTGATTCAGGAATAGACTGGTCTGCCAGTATCTTGAGAGTAGTCGAGATAGCAGGCGGTTCCAGCGCGCAAAGTGGTTCTGATTTGGAATACACCCCGCCCAATCCATATGTTGATGATTTTTCAGATGATAATTTATATACGGTTAGAGCCACGATTTATGACAATGCCGAGAATCAAACTATAGTTGAAGAACAATTCCGGTATGACAATCGGCCTCCGAGTGTCTCTATACGCTGGAGATATCCTTATCGTACCGGCAGCGGCGTGCCTGATGGCGCTTCTTATTACATGGGCGAAGATTTAAGCCGTATTTGGGCACCGCTGAACCCCACGGTTACAGAAGATGTCGATTTTGGCGAGGCGATTGATTATGCAAATACCCAAATTACCATTACCCCGGCACCGGGCGGAGGGAGTGAAAACCAGACATATCATTTACTTGACTGGTTGCCATTTGATGAAGCGTATTTCACTAATGGCATTCTCTATACGGTTACAGTTGATATTCGGGATAAAGCGGGAAATAACGCTTCCTTTAACAGGGAATTTATGAAGGACGAGAATCCGCCGGTTATCGGAAATATGCAAATTTCCGATATATCGGCTCCGGAAGGAGTTCTCAACGCTAATAACCGTGTGATCCGGGGAACACATTTTCCCCTCGCAACCGATAATTTTGTTGCCTATATTACAGATACCAAAGGAGGGTCAAATGACTGGGGCGGGAATACTTCGTTAAATGGCAGCGGCATTTCTCATCATAGTTACCAGCCCTCGGAAATGCGTCTTTATTATGAAGGCTCTCCCTTGGTGGAAGTGAATCCTTTCGGGACTAGCAATATATATACTGTAACCAGCGGAACAACTTATCAAGGTTTTCTGACTCTGCCAGGCAATTACCCGCCCCTTAGCGGAGTATATTCAATCTCAGTCTGCGCGCGGGACTGGGCGAATTATGAGAACAGTCACCAAGACACCAAACTTCCCCGGTTTCTGGTGGATGATATACCTCCCCTGGAAGACGGGGTTTTTCCGACCCAGAGCACGGAAAGCCCGAATCCGCCGTATATTTATTTTTCCCTCAGCGGCGATAAATATTTAAGAAGCTATGATCTTATAAACGATGCTCCGCGAAAAGTCTCGGTTTATGCCCAGGATGCTCCTTTTGACCGCAATGTCAGCTTTCCGGAATGTACCTTTCCGGATCGTCTCAACCTTATGGCTTCCAGTGTGACGCTTTTGAATCCGGATAATGTGGAATATACCATAAACTCGGCCGCTGGATGGGTACGTGATGGGACTGATGAGGTTAATACTTTTGAAGCGGATATCGCGCAAACCATTCCGCCGATTTTTCCGATCCCCGAATATATAGGCAATACTATTGAGGGACGTTACACTATACGCATACACCTGGAGGATACTATTTCCAATGCTTGCGGGGACCCCAATACCCGGGATATGGATTACTACTTTATCAATGATCTCACGCCTCCGCGTCTGATATCCTGGGATCCCTTCTCCGCGATTCCGTTGCCGGATACTTATACCTCGAATTTCCCGGATGTCCAGGTCTCGCTCATGGACCCGGATTTGCGCGCTCCCTTCAGTGGCGGAACGGTTTATCCCGGCTCTGGACTTAATTTGACCGCCTGCGCGGTGGAAATTTATTCCGGGGTGGGGGAATTTTGGGATAAGCCCGAGGACGGCCATATTCATGCGGACGGTCCATTTATCGGGCCGCAGAACCAGTCACTGAGCGAGGAGCAGATAACTGTATTCAAGCTGAGGGATATTGATCAGCAGGTTCGGGAGTATTACGGATGGGACGAATCAGAGTATAAGCGGGGCCGTAAGAGTTTTGTTTACGTTACTACTGCTATGATAGCTGCGAACGGCTCCATCGATGTTACCGGTTTAACCCCCATGGACACGTACGTCATTGGCTGGAGAATTCCAGCCGCATATAACCATGACGGGTTGTGTGTTATCGGCAGCTTGCCCAATGTGGCGGTGGTTAAGGATGGTTTCTATTTCGCGAATTGCTTTGCGGCGGACATGGTGGGCAATACCACCCAAGTGGAGAGTATTTACTTCCATTATTATTCGGCGGGAGGCATGATCACGCTTACCGCGGATCCGAATATTGTCCCGGCGGACGGGACCAGCGAGGCCGTTATTACTACTTCGCAAATCTATCTGAGCAATCATCCGGGAACCCTGGTCCAGCAGGGAACTTTAATCACGGTTTCTTCTTCCCTCGGCGATATAATGACTCTGGACGCGGATACTATTCTGGAGGGCATCCAGGTTGCCACCGGCTCTGACGGCCGGGCGGTGTTTACGGTCCGGAGCCGGGCCCGGGAATCCGGTATAGCGACCTTGCGAGCTAAATCGGCTTCCGGTTTTGCGGACAGCGGCGAGGTGACCAACCAGCTGGAATTTGTTTTGTCAAAAATGTACAGTGGCCGGATGGTAGTGAAGCCGGCCATGGAGGCCATGACGGCCGAGTATCAAATCGAGGCGTATGTGAATACCCTGAATGCCCTGACAGCCGGGATCGACGAGATAACCATTCAATTTCCCGCTGGCACCGGTCTGCCGGCTGTGATTTCTTCCGGTGATTTGCTTTTAAACCATGTCCCGGTATCCGGGTCAAATATCACCGGCAGGGACCTGTCTTTTGTGATTCCGGTAACCATGCCAAAAAACAGTTTGTTCACGGTTTTATTTTTGGAGACCGCCGGGATTATCAATCCGGCGGCCGGGTCTTATATGCTTAAAATCAAGAGCGGCCAGAATTATGAATTTCTGGATATACCTTATAATATCCTGATTTCAATCCGGGATGAAGAAATAGTGCCGGCGCCTAATCCCTGTAGCCAGGACCGGGTTCGTTTTTTCTTCAATCTGGACGGTCCCGCCCGCGTCGAGCTGGTTATGCTCAATCTGCTGGGGGATAAAGTCTCCTGCATGACCGAACGTTATGGCGCTGCTAAAAAAGGGGAAACGCTGGATTGGAATACGTTGCCGGCGGGGCCGGGGATATACTGGGCTCTGATGAAGATTCATTATGACGACGGCCGAACCGTAAGCCTCAAGAAGAGGAAAGTGGTTATTATTAAATAAGCGCTGGAAGCAGAAAGGAATTTCCATGAAAACGCCAAAAAAAAACCAGAGACGCAGACTATTAATCGAGCCTCCGTTTCAGATGAAGATGGCTTTTATCGGGTGCATTATTGCGGCCGTGGAAGTATTGATCGCCAGCGTGATTATAATGTTCGTAGCCATGACCAGTATCTGGATTCCCGCCGGGGATCATATTGTGGTTTTTTATAAATTTGTAATGGTGATCGCTCTGATGCTGGCCGGTATGACGATTTTAAATGTTTATCTGGCCTTGTGGCTATCGCATCGTATTGCCGGACCGGTCTACCGCCTGAAGCAGAGTATGCAGCAGGCGGGTTCCGGCGACCTGTCCGTGCTGATAAAATTTCGGGAGAAAGATGAATTGCAGGATTTAAAAAATGAATTTAATAATATGATAAGCAATATCCGGGACCGGGTGATGATACTTCAATCCGGAAGCAGTAAAAAAAAGGAGAAGCAGGGAAAAAAAGCGGCAGCCGCGCAGCCGCACCGGACAAAAAAATCAGAGGTTGCGTCCTTTAAATTGGATTAAAATACGCCGTCTGGGAGCGTTAAAGGAGTCTGGTTATGAAATCAAAAAAAATATCAATTAGAGCTTGCAGCTTATTGGCCGGTCTGGGTTTGATTTTAATATGGGTTTCAGCCGGCAGTGCTTATGACCACTATGCTGAGTTATATTTTAATCCCCGCCTTTCCGCCCGCAGCCTGGGAGCCGGGGCCCTGCAGGGCACCCAGGAGGGGGGGGATGCGATCTTTGGAAATATCGCCGGTTTGCAAACCCTCCGGCATACTGATGTAAAGGTTAATCTTGGTGTATTTCCGGAAGGGGGTTTGGCTTCCACCTTTAGCTATGCCCAGCCCCTGCTGGGTATAGCTAAGTTCGGAATGGGAATATCCCTGCTAATGCCGGACGGGACGCCGGATTTGGATGAAGCTTCAACTTCCCTGGTAATGCGGGAACAGGCGCTTTTATTAGGCTTTGGCCGCGCCATTATGCCCGGGTTTTTCGCCGGCTTGCGGATTCGGGCCCTGCGCGTGGAGCATGACGGGCGGGCCAGCGCGGGCGAGAGTATTGATTTGGGACTGCGTCTGAAGTTTACCCCGGTTGTTTGGGGAGGCCTCATGGTCTATAATGTTCTTCAACCGCAGATCGGAACCTCACAGGACGAGGTGACTTATCCCCGGAAGTTACAAGTGACTATGGGCGCTGCTTGGAAGAATGTTATCAAAGCCGGGCTGGAGTTTACCCAGGAACTGGAGAAGGAAATGACATATCGGGCCGCGCTTGGACTGGAGAGTGATTTTTCCCGGCAGTGGTTTATCCGGGGCGGCGCGGATACCAAAGCTTTTTATGCCGGAACCGGCTATCACACCCGGAGTTGGGGGCTGGATTACGGCTTGCGCTCGGATTTTCAAGTAAGCGGGATGCACCATCGGATGGGTCTGCATTTTAAATTCGGCGCTTACCACGCGGGACTCAACCCTTCTTCCAAGTATTTAACCAAGGGGGGGATAAAGCCGCGGATTAAATTTAACCTTGATTTTACCCAGAGGGTATTATTAAAAAAGTGGATGCTTACTATTCGTAATTCCCGGGGAAAAATGGTAAAATATTTTATAGGTCGGCATAAATTACCGAAGTCCATCACCTGGGAGGGCCGGGATCAAAAAAAACGGATGGTAGCCGATGGAAGTTATCGCTGTGTTTTGGATGGTTATGATTACGACGGGAATCAATTGAGGTCCAATGTGGTGGAAATACAAGTTGTCCGCACCACAACTCCGGAGTTTATACGGGTTAAGTAGAAATTATTGCGAAAAAGCAGATTTGAGTTTTTGTGGTTTTGTCCAGGGCACTCGGAATGACAAAACACACTAAATGTTCAAGCACCTGATTATATTATGTGCCCGGGGGCGGGGGAATTAAAATTTATAACAGGAGTGTTAATATGCAAGGGTGCGCTATAAAATTTAAAGTACGGGGTAATTTATTTTTAGCCGGCCTGCTCAGTTTATCCTTGGTTCCAATAGCCAATGGCCAGGGTTCGGAGCGCCAAGCTTGGGTGGCGCTGGTTAAGGGTATGGAGTCAAGAATGACTGCTGAAGATACTTTGCGCCGGACGATTACCTTTCTGAACCATTATCCCCGCAGCAGCCGTAAACCTATTGTGGAATATATGCTGGGCGAGCTTTATTTTAACCGCGGGAAATTCAACAAGGCGCTGGCTTATTACAAGCAACTGACCACCAAGCTGGACCATATTGCATTCGGGGACAGCGCCATGTTTCGCATGGGGGAATGTTATTTTAACCTGGGGAAGATTGATAAGGCGGAAGCAATGTGGGGCGCTATGAGCCGGCGCTATCCTAAGACCCATTTGCGCGCGGAAGTGGAAACCAATGAATGCCAGATATTGATAAAGCAGGGAAAAATGCATCAGGCGGCCGGACAGTATCGTTCCCTGCTCTCCCGTTATCCCCATTACCGGAAGCGTAAAAGCATACTAGTGGGACTGGCCCAGATTGATTTTGCCCATCAGAGGTACATAGCAGTTTTGAAGCGGTTGGCCCGGCTGAATACTCCGGAGGCTTTCTATCTCAAGGGGCGAAGTCTTTTCGCCCTGAAACGGTATCAGGAAGCCGCGACGTATTTTGATAAAATTGTTAAATTCCATAAAAAGCATTCCTATGCTAAAAACGCGGCTTACTTGAAAGCCGAGGCTTTTTTTCAAGCGGGCAATCATAAAGCCGCGACGCAAGCTTTTACGGTTTTTCTTCAAAGGTATTCGCGGGGGGGAATATGTTTTTTCGCCCGTTATAAGTTAGCGGCGGTGCTGCTTCGGCAAAAACGCTACTCAGAAGCCTTGGCCAATATCAACCGCCTGCTGGCGGACCAGCAGCAACCCCTGGCCAAAATTTTTGTGAAATACTTGCGGGCTGAAATTTATGTGGGCTTGAAGCACTTTCGGCAGGCAGCGGTTCTTTTCCGCGAGATATTAACCGGATCACCGCCCGAGCAGATTCTGGAAACCTGTCTTTTAAAATATGCCTGGGTGTTGTATAAAAACAAGCAGTATCCCCTGGCCATCAAGACCGCTTACCGGTATATTCGGGACTTCAGCGGCAATCCCCGGGCAGTTTCCGCCAATTTCATTGTTGCCAACAGCCATTATTTTATGCGTAATTATGGCGAGGCGATAAAAGCGTACCGGAATATCCTTTCGCAATTTGAGTATTCCTTGCTTTTGGAAATCGCCCTGGTGCAGATGCAGATTACTTATTTAAAAATGAATCAGTGGGATCAGGTTATTTCCCAGACGTCTTCTTTCCTGCGAAAAATGGAAGAGCATTTTAAACCGGACAACCGAAATTACCGGGCCATGGGACTCTATTTCCTGGGAGAGGCTTATTACCGGCAAAAGCGCGCCTCTGAGGCCATTAAATTGCATGGGGAGATTGTAGCCAAGTACTGGGATACCACCGCTTACGCCTATGCCAAGGAGAGCCTCGTATGGGCCTTGTTTGAGATGAATCATTTTACCGAAGCCTTGCAGGAGGCGGAAAAAGTAATCAAAGACCGGCGGTTGTCTAAAAGCATCCGTTCAAATATGATTCTGGTAAAAGCTCATTGCCTCTTCAACCGGAAACAATACAAAAAAGCCCTAACCGCCTATCGGCGCTGGCAGGAGCAGAATCCCAGGGCCCCGGAGCGTATCAATGTGCAATATCTTATGGGACTCGCTTATTATCGTTTGAAAGCCTATAAAAATGCCCTGCAGGTTTGGGAAAAAGTTATTGCCCATCCCAAAGGAAACAAGTTCAGCCGGGACGCATTATTAAAAGTGGCGGATACCATTTTCCGGGGCAACGATTACCAGCGGGCCCGGGCCCGTTATAAATTGTTCATCCAGCGCTATCCGAAAAATTCCTCCGTGCCCATGGCATATCTCCGAATCGCCCAAACTTATTACAACCAGGGCAGTGATCAAAAAGCCATTATGGCATATCAGCAGTTTATCCGGCGTTTTCCCGACCATGAAAGCACCACGCTGGCCCAGGACGGCATTGAGAATACGGCTTTTCGGCAGATGAAAAAGCAACCCGGTTTACAGAATTACAGGAATTTTATAACCCGCTATCCTAAAAGTAAATTCGCCAACCAGGTGCAGTATCAAGTAGCGGAATTGTTTTATAAGCGTAAGAATTATGCCACCGCCATCCGGGAATTCAATAGGCTGATTCTGAATTATCCGGGGAGCGAAGCGGTTCCCAACAGCATGTTTTATCTGGGAGACAGTTATGACCAGCTTAAGAAATATGCGGATGCCATATCGGCTTATTCGTTGTTTGCCGAGACTTATCCCAAAAACGACTTAATGCCCGAAGTACTCAGCCGTCTGGGAGCGGTTCATTATATGCTTGGGAATTTTGAGGATGCGCTTGGCAGTTATCGCCAAATACTGGATAAATTCCCGGTCAAGCCCTATATTGAGGATGCGCTTTATAATATTGCGGTATGTTATGAAAAAATGAAAAAATACAGCGAGGCCATGGCCATGTACATGGACTTCGCGGAGCGCTTTCCCAAAAGTCCCCGGACGGTGGAGGCCCGGATTCAAATCGGCATCTATTATCAGGATCAGCAGCTCTGGGATCTGGCCATCTCGGCTTTTAGGAAAGCTCTGAAACAGAAGACTAAACACTTAGCCGAGGCCTATTTTCGTATTGGCGATTGTTATGAGAGTATGAATAATACGAGCCAGGCCGTTAAATTCTACCAGGCGACCATGCCCTTGTTGCCCAAGAGTAATGTTTACCGGATTACCGCGATATCCCAGTTGGCTGCGATTTATGAGCGTCAGCAGCGCTGGTCCCAGGCGATCAAGGTTTACCGGGATATCTCCCGGAATGCCAAGAAAGAGGAGTGGCGGCAGGGGGCCGCAAAACGGGTTAAGATGCTCTCCCAGCCGTAGGCATGGTGGAAAAACAGAATGGATTATTTGAAAAACAGGAAGTTATATAAAAGTTTTTTTAAAAAAAAATTTCGGAGGTTGATATGGGTATAGAAATTGATGTAATGCAGGTCTTTAGGAGCAGCGCTACGCTGGTGGTTTTGTTTATCTGTTCCATTGTAGCCTTGACGGTTATTCTGGAGCGCTGGTGGGTATTCCGGAGTAATACGGTTGATATGCAGTGGCTGATTAAGCGTATTCGGCGTTATGTATTGGAGAGCCGGTTTCAGGAAGCGGTCACCTTTCTTTCCAAACAGAAGAGCTCGGTATCCTTAATCTACCGTGAAGGGCTGCAGAAACGCACGCTCGCTCGTCCGGATATGGAAGATTTTCTTACTAATATAATCAGCGATGAAAATTTGAAGTTGGAGAAACGCCTGAACATTTTAGGGACGCTGGGGAGTTTGACGCCTTTTATCGGGTTGTTAGGTACGGTTTTGGGCATTGTCCGGGCCTTCCATGATTTGGCGGCCGCTTCCGGAGGCGGGCCCAGCGTAGTGGCCGAGGGCATTGCTGAGGCCTTAGTGGCTACAGCCGGGGGATTGGTAGTGGCGATTCCGGCGCTGATGTTTTTTAATTATTTTTCCAACAAGGTCAAGGGTGTTAACACCCATATGGAAGTGGCCGCCCGCAACCTGATTCTGATGATTTATGCCAAGGAGCGCGCCAGCGATGGGTATAGGTAGCAGCAAATGCAAGGTCGGAAATCCGATTACCTCGATTAATGTAGCGCCTTTAGTGGATGTGTGCCTGGTGCTGGTGATTATTTTTATGGTGACAGCTCCCTTGATCGCCCAAAATGGAATTCTAGTCAACTCAATTAAAAAAGAGGTGGGCGATCAAGGAGGGAAATCATCCCAGCCGGAAGTGGAAACCATATACCTTAAGGTTACCGATAAAAAAATAGAGCTTAACGGCAGGGCCGTCCGAATCAAGAGGTTGTCCTTTAAGCTCCAGGAACTGCTGGAATTAAACCAGGAAAAGGCCGTTTATATTAATGCCGTGGGAAAGGTCAGATACGGCCGGGTGGTGGATATTCTGGACATTACCCGGCAAAGCGGCGCAAAACGTCTGGCCCTGTTGAATGATCAGGAAGGGTTATTGGAACGCACCCTCGTTTTTCAGAAAAAAAGGCGGTAAGGCGCAATGTTTCGTCCGAACCCCAAAACAGGTTTTAAGAGTATCAACGAGATCAATGTAACGCCCCTGGTGGATGTTTGCCTGGTATTGGTGATTATTTTTATGGTTACCGTGCCCATGCTTTTTCAACCCCTGGTAGATATCATAATGCCCAAGGCGTATTCCGGGACGGAGCAGAACAAACAGGTAATTTATATTACCGTAACCAAAGAGAAACGCCTCATGCTGGACAGCGACGATGTTAATTTTAGAACCCTGGCCGAAAGGCTGCGGGTTAAACTGATCAAGAATCGGGATAAGGTGGTAATCATCCGGGCGGACGAGCGTTTGGCCTATAACCGGATTACGCGGCTCATGGCAATTGCCAAGAAAGCCGGAGCGGAAAAGCTCTATTTCGCCACGGAGTATAAAAAAGGGGTCAAACCATGAGAGCGGTGTTAGTCGTTCATTTGGGCATTAGCAGTAGATGTAGGGACGGACTTCCATGTCCGCCCACCCGTGTGAGCTTAATTTCAGGGGCCGGCATGGAAGCCGGCTACTATATCCTGTGAAAGGCATAACTTAAAGGATAGAATATGAGACTGGATTATGCGGGAACAAGAGATGATGGGAATATACGCCAGGCTTTTACTATTTCGGTGGTAATACATGGACTCGTATATTTAATGGCCTTTTTTTTCGGACACGTGTTTCAGCGAACCCCTATGCTGCAGCTGACCGAGGTGGATTTTGTGGAGATAGAGGAGATGCCCTTGCCGGAAGTGATGGCAGAACCGGAGCCGGAGCCGGAGAGTCTTATAAGTCTGGTAAAAAAAGTGATACCGGTAAAGCAACGGCCCAGTGTTAAAACTATTAAAAAAGCAGCTCCTCCGGCCCGTCCGGCCAAAGCGGCCCGTCCGGCCAAAGCGGCCCGTTCGGCCAAAGCGGCCCGTCCGGCCAAAGCGGCCCGTTCGGCCAAAGCGGCGTCGCCGAAAAGGAGATATGTAGGGGGAGCACCTTTGGTTTCAAAAAAAATGCTGTCGGGCAGCCGGACACGCGGCCGGTCGGCTTCCGGACCCATGATTTCCAAAAAATCCATCGGGCGCAGTATGGGCGCCGGTAAGCCCAAGTGGGAAAGAGGACCGGGTGCGCGCACGGGTGGCGGCGGCCGCCGGTTGAATTTGGCAATGGCCATGTCCCTGCCCCACGCTCAAAGAAGAGGCGTGGTGGATGCGGATATCGCGGCTTCCCTGAAAGGTAAGCGGGGAACCTTAAGTGTACATAAAAGCGGTGATATTAGGGGGATTATTGACGGAGTAGGCCGCGGGAAACGCGCGCGTCTGGCAGCCGGCAGAGGCGGAGGCAGAGGCGGAGGCACAGGCTCGGGAGCTAACCTGGGAGGTTTTCGCGATGCCTTTGCGGTTTTCGGACAGCTCAAGAACCGGAAGATTCGGCGGATGAAAATGCCCCGGTATCCCGCCTGGGCCGAGGAACAGGGCATCGAGGCCGCCGTGACTATTCGGCTAGGGGTTTTTGCGGACGGATTGGTGGATGAGAACAGCGTTTACATAGAATCCACCAGCGGGTATGAGCAATTGGATAAGCTGGCGGTTCAATCCGCCATCAACGCGGTGTGGGCGCCGCTCCCGGCGAAAAAGAAGCAAGTGATTCAATACGGAAGCATTCGCTTTGCCTTCCGTTTAAAACGATGATGTCCGGAGGAAGTCAAGGCTGTTGGGGTTACACTTTGGGTGTCATGCCGGCATGATCTTAGCCCGGGACCAAATTATTCCCTGGACAAAATCAGGCAGGACAGGCCTGAATCCGGAAGAGATAAAGCGTTGGTGCCATAACCGGCCAATTTAGCTTGGAGGCGAATATTATGTTTCTAGTTTCAAAAAAAATAGATATAATTCTATTATGCTTGGGTCTGGTGAGTCTGTTATTGATCCCGGTTTGTCCTGGTTGGGCGAAGCCGGATAAGTCTCGCCCACCAAAAGCCGTGGCCAAAGGGGAAAGGGAAATCGGGCAGTCGAGAAAGGATTTCGTGGTTTCCGGCGAGGATAAGCTTAAGGTCCGTTCTGACAAGCTTTTACGCCTGCTCTTTGTCGATGTTGACAAGCCTATCCAAAAATTGATGTTGGAATCATCGGAATTATCCCAGCGGATTTTGCCGGAGAAAGAAATCGCGAGTTACGAGAAGGCCGCGATGATCAGTAAAAGCCGTATGACCTTTTCGCCCTGGTTGACCCTGATTACCAAACAGCCGGTTCTGGTGATAAGGACTAAAAAACGCAAATTGGGAATTAAATCCTGGAAATTTGTAATTACCGATGAGACCGGCAATGTTTTATATATGAAAAAAGGCGGAAGCCGGCTGCCGGCACATTTTATTTGGGATGGTCTTTGCCAGGACGGCAGCCTGGTAGGTGTGGGGGAGAGTTTTTATTATTCGGTTACCATGGTTGACCAAGCTGGTAATCCGCTGTTTACCAGCTCCAAACCCAAAAAGTTAAACAGTCTGGCGTATTACAAAAAAAACAATCTGCATATTGATATAGTGTCTTCCGTGATGTTTAATAAAAAGATACGATCGAATTTATCCACTATCGGGGTGTCCCTGATGAACGAAACCTGTGATTATATAATCAAGGATATCGGCCGCATGACGATTATAACTGTGAGCGCTGTGAGTCCCAAGTTAGGCCAGGGTCAGGGCGAAGCCATAAGAGCATTCATTGTTAATAAGCTGGCCATACCCAAAGAGGATATTCAGATCAAGGTAGTGCCGGCACAGGATGAAATAATGGCGCATATCAGTATTTGGTGTCAACGCTAGGAGCTTGAGCACTTAGTGCGTTTTGCAACTTGCCGGGAAATCCGGAGAAAGGTGGTGAAAAAGGCATGATGAAAAAAATAGGTTTGCTCCTGTTGGTATTAGGCTTTATCACCGGTATGCCATTAGTAACCCCGGCCCAGGAAAGAGTGGAAGATGAGCTTTTGGCGCTGGATGAAGATACTATGAATTCCATTCTGGACGAGTTGATAGGGCAGATGGGAGCGGATCAAGCGCCGGCTTCGGTAAAGCAAGTTTATGTCCCTGAAACTACGGCTGAAAAAATTCCGGAGACAGAGACGGAAGAGATGTTGGAGGAGAGCGCGATGATGATCCCGCCTTCGTCCGATGTGGAAGGTTCGCTCGAGACACCGCTGGACGGAGAACCGACAGCCGTTGAACCGTATATTGAGCAGGAATTTCAAGCGGCAGAGAAAGTGGCTGCGCCTTCTGAATATGAAATAATTGAAGACTTGGCCGAAGCTGAGGAACCGCTGGAAATGGAACCGGCAGTTGCGGAGGGCAGACCTGCAATGGAGATGGAAGGAGTTGCCGCGGAGGTTGAACCAATGGATTGGGAAGACACAGCAGAAGCGGAGCCAGCGGCGTTCACAGGAGTTGGGGACATAGATTTCCAAGCCATACCGGAAACCGAGGGGGAAGTAACATCCGTTTCAGCCTTCGAGGAGCTGGAAACCGAGGGGGAAGTAACAGCCTTCGAGGAGCCGGAAACTGATGAATCCATGTTCGGGAGCGTTGAAGACATAACTCCAGCCTTCGAGGAGCTGGAAACCGAGGGGGAAGTAACATCCGTTTCAGCCTTCGAGGAGCTGGAAACCGAGGGGGAAGTAACAGCCTTCGAGGAGCCGGAAACTGATGAATCCATGTTTGGGAGCGTTGAAGGCATAACTCCTGCCGAACCAGAGCCGCTGACGGAAGAATTCCTGGAAGCGGACGATCCGGCGGCGTATCTGCCCCCGGAGGGAGAGCCGGAGATAGTGCAAATGGGGGCTTTTGCTCCAACTGACGCCGAAAAGAAGGGTAAGCTGATCGAGTCCGGTGAGATTATCAACAATTCCATAATAATATCCCGGCAGCGCGAGGATCGCCTTCTGATTACGGTAGGTGATGTTGTTTTTTTACCCACTCCGACTTTTAAAACCATCCGGCCGGAGGAAAAATATTACATATACAAAAAGATACAAAAGCGTCTTTTCGGAATGGGATCCCAGCCGTTAACCTGGTTTGAGAAAGTCGGGAAACTTAAAATTCTTGAGATTAATAATCAATTAAGCATCGCGCGGGTGATAGCGGCCCATGATATTATTGAAAAGGGAGACATGGTTTACCTGAGTAATTATCCATGATATACGAGAACCAACATCAATTTGATGCTTTACTGCAACTGGTGCTAAAAGAAAAAGGTCTGGACTGCCGGCAGTATAAAATTAGTTATCTTAAACGGCGATTAAAGGTACGCCTGCGTGCTACACAACGGACCACTTATCAAGCTTATCAGGAATTGTTGGAGCAGGACACGGAGGAATATGACCGGCTGCTGGATCGTTTAACCATAAATGTATCCCAATTTTATCGGGATCCCAGCGTGTATCGACAAATAAAGCAGGTAGTACTTCCGGCATGGCGTCAACGTTCGGGAGTGCGTATTTGGAGTGCCGGCTGCGCCAACGGCGAGGAACCTTATTCCCTGGCCATGCTGCTCCGGGAGGAACTGTCCCATAATTACCGGGTTAGAATATTGGCAACGGATATTGATCCCATATGCTTACAGCGGGCGCGTAAGGGAGTTTATAAGGCTTCGGCGTTATCTACTCTTCCGACAAAGTTTAAACTTCGCAATTTCCATCAGGAAAATGATACCTGGATGATAAAATCAGAGCTTCAGCGCCGGATTGATTTTCAACGGCATGATTTAACCAACAAGCTTCCCGGCGGGCCATTTGATTTGATAATTTGCCGTAATGTGATGATTTATTTTGTGCGTGCTTTGCAGGAACGGTTGTTTAGGGAATTTCACCGGCGTTTGGCCCCGGGCGGATTTTTGATCCTTGGAAAAACCGAGACGCTTTTAGGCGAGATGCGGGATAAATATATAAACCTGGATATTCGCGAGCGTATTTACCAACGGAAGGAAACCGATCTTTAAGGGGAGTGTCGCTAAAAGCTTGTTTTCAGGGGATTTCCCCGAGGTTGTCATTCCGAGGGAGAAAAGCGTATTGGAGTCAGTACCTTTAGTGGCAGGACTTTAACTACAAGAAGGCGGACGGCCATGGAACGGATTCAAGATTATATTAATTTGGGAATAGCCTTTTCCTTAAATCGTCAGTATGAGGATGCTATTCGTGAATTCGAGAGAGCGCTCCAGATAGATCCTCATGATCCTGAGGTTCACTTCCAACTGGGAGTGCTATACTCGAATATCGGAAAATATGAGCAGGCGGTGGAAGAATACCAGCAGGTATTAAACACTAATCCTGAGCATATAAACGCTCACTGCAAACTGGGACTGATATATACCAATACCGGCCGGTTTGAGAAAGCGATTGCCGAATACCGGAATGCCCTGGAGATTAATCCCCAGGACTCGGGAATCCATAATAATCTGGGAGATGTTTATTATAAACAAGGCAAGCTGGCCGGGGCCCAAGCGGAGTATCAAGCGGCTTTGCAAATCAATCCCAACCTTTCCGAAGTTTACTTCAAATTGGGATATGTTCTGGAAACTCAGGGGGATTACGCAGAAGCGGTAAACGCCTACGAATCGGCCCTCCGGATTAATCCTCGGCATGCCGGGATTTATAACATCATCGCCGGCATTCATACCAGAAGAGGGAAATTTGAGGAGGCGGAAGCCGCCTACCGGCGCGTCCTGGGAATTAATCCT
>DAOVYW010000016.1 GCA_030635415.1 Candidatus Firestoneibacteriota bacterium | reverse complement strand
TTTTCTGTCATTGCGAGGAGCGTAAGCGACAAAGCAATCTCTAAAACAGGCATTATGACACAGCCTCTTTCGCCGGAATGACACTACTAAAATTAATGCGAATGGCTGATAGATTACAAAAGTTATTAACGAAGGGACAGCGGATTAAAGGATTCGGTCTGTCCCTTCGTTATAAATGCCCGTAGGTCATACCGTACACTTGAACCAACCTAAACGGATATAATTTGGGAGGAGCGCGTGGCAATGAAATTGATGCCCGGCAAACGGGGATTTACTTTGGATGGCAAGCCTTTTTTTCTCTACAGCGGCGAAATACAGTATTTTCGGGTGAAAAGAGAGCTTTGGAAGCTGCACCTGGAAAAGCTGAAGGCTATCGGCGCTAATACGGTTTCTACATATATACCCTGGTCCTGGCATGAGCTTTCCCAAGGCCAATTTGATTTTACCGGAAAAACAGATCCCCAGCGGGATCTGCTGGGATTTATGCAGTGCGCGGCTGACATGGGGTTGTTTATGTCAGTCAAGCCGGGACCTTATATCCTGGCTGAGTTCGCGGACCGTGGAATTCCCAAGTGGTTGTTTTGTAGTCACCCGGAAATACAGGCGCGCGGTGTGGATATGGCGACCTACCTGCATCCGGTTTTTCTGGAATATACCCGCAAGTGGTATGACGCGGTTATGCCGCTGCTGGCGGAACGTCAGGCGAGCCGCGGGGGAAAAATAATTTTAATGCAGGTTTGCAATGAAGTGGGGCTTTATAACTGGCTGGACGGGGCTGGGGATACCAGCCCGGTTTCCCTGAATTACTTTCGCGGGTTTTTGAAAAAGCAGTATAAGCGGATAGAGAAGCTCAACAAATTGTGGGGAACTGCTTTTCGTTCTTTTGATTCCGTTCCTGCTCCCCGCAAACCCACTGCCAATCCGGGTGATTTTGTCCGCTGGAATGATTGGCATGATTTTCACCGCTGGTACTATGCCGAGTATGTATCCCGCCTGATCAGCGAGATCCGGCAGCGAGGGATAGATATCCAACTCTTTCATAATATTGCCGGCTGGGTATACGGGCGCGGAAACGAGTATCCGGTCAACATCTCTTTCTATAACGAAATTACTAAGCGCAACCCGGAATTGCTGCTCGCGGTTGATCATATTCCCGAAAACCCGAACTACCGTAACCAGCATGACGACCTGGTGATTAATGAGATGGTCAAGGCGTTGCAGGGCAATCAAAAGCCGCTCTGGGCCGCGGAACAGCAGGCCGGCACGCGCGAGCATAATGTCCATACTTTTCCGAATGAGATGGAGCTTTTTTACAAGGCCTGCCTGGGACGCGGCATGATGGGCATGAATTTATACATGTTCTCCCAGGGATTGAATCCTGCCCGGCGGGGAGCGTTTGGTCCCACTTTTTATTGGATGACAGGCGTGGGACATGACGGTACGGAAAAACCTTTATACCCGGTGTTACGTAAATTGGGAAGAATCATCCAAACCTTTGGCCAGGACCTGATACAGACCCAAAAGCACGCCTCTATCAGCGTAGGCCTTTACCTTCCTTATTACCATGATGAGTTCTATTATCCGCTTTTCGGCGGGATTCCCAATTTGAACGCTGCTCAAGCCGGATTGCGTTATGATCCCAAGATGATGCGCAATACCTTTTATTTTGACGGTATGTTGCGCATATTGGTCATGCAGAACCGGGAATTTGAAATACTTAATCTGCAGGCGGATAAACCGGATCCGCGAAAAATCCGGCAGTTATGGGTAATGGCTCTGGATTGCATGGACCGTAAGGCTCAGGAGCAACTGGCGGAATACGTGGAAGCCGGCGGTCACTTGTTTATCTGGCCCGGTTTTCCGGATAAGGACTTGAAAACGCGACCCTGTAGCATTCTCAGGAAGCGCCTGGGAATACGGGAAGGGACTCCTGTAAAAACTTCCGGCATTGCCAAGATAGACATTCTGGGACTGAAGGATATTAATGTACTCTCCCCGGTCCGGACTTTTTCCGCTTCCGGGGCCAAGGAAATCGCGCGTACTTCGGACGGTCGATGCTGCGGCCTGACGCACCGGGCGGGTCAGGGAAAAGTTACGGTGATGGGTACTATGTTCGGATATAATATAAAAGAACAACTCTGGGCTTTTGAGAAACTATGTGATCTGGAGCCGGTCGCTTCCTCCGTGGAGATCGATAATCAGTCTTTGCAAGCTCATATCCGTTATGGCAAGGACTCGGCTTTTTTTTGTCTTTTAAATTATACCCCTGTTCCCCAGGAGGTTAGGGCAACAGTTAAAAATGTGCCGGGAATAGGCGACCTGCGGATTCCCGACAAGAATTCATTGGTACTAGCGCCAATAAGCGGTATAATAATACCAGTGAATTTTCTCCTGCCTGAGAGCGTGGGGCGTTTGCTCTGGACGACCTGCGAAGTTCTTGGTATTACTGCCGGGCAGCGGGGAGTGGAGATAAGTATTAAAACATCCGCTTATCAAGAAACGGAAGTGCTGATTGAATTGCCGGAGAGTACAGTTGCGCCGGAAGTGAAGCTTGATGGTGTTTCCTTGGATTTTGAGCAGGAAAAAGCCCGGATACGGATAAGTCTGCCCCGGACGGATAAAAGTTCGAGGTTGGAAATATTGGGCCAGGAGTAAGAATGGCAAAAAACAGTATATTAAAGAGCGGATTATTAAGGCTCGGTCTGCTGGCCGGCTTGACCGGAGGACTACTGGCCGGCCCGGTGATGGCTGCGAAGTTGTCGGAAACCTGGCAGTCCGCGGTGCACGCGTATGCCAAAGGGAATTACGCCCGCAGTGTACGCCTGCTCCAGGAATATCTCCAGTTGGAGCAGGAACCGGAAAAAATTACCATGGCACGTTTTTTTCTGGCTGAGGCTTACCGGCTTAAAGGTTTGGGTGCCAAGGCTATACCCATATACAAGTCCCTGTCCGCATCTACGCCGTCTGGACCGCTAAAGAGCAGCGCGCGGTTTCGCGTAGCTGAGATGGCCTATAACCGGGGGGAATACCAATCGGCGGTAAGGATTCTAAGAAGCCTGGCCCGCGACAGCCGGGCGGATTTTCTATTTCCGCAGACCCGGCTGGCCCTGGTGAAAACCGAGCTTAAATTGCGGCACGCTGCCAAGGCGCGAAAGGTTTTTTCCGAATTGCTGGCGGCTTTTCCGCGCTCGCTCCTGGATCCGGAGATAAAATTTCTTTTTGGGATCATGAAGGAGTTTCAGGGACAGGATATCGATGCCCTGAAGATATACGAGGAACTTAAAGATAATCCCTTGGCCTGGCTCTTTTCCGGTGCCATTCTGGAATCCCAGGGACGTTATCTGCCGGCCATTGCGGCCTACAATAATGTGCTGCGTAAGACCAAAGTAGAGTCGCACCGGCAGATGGCCTTGTATTTTAAAGTCCGGACTTTTTACAAGACCGGGGATTTCACCTCCGCCCAAACCCTATGCCGGAAACTTTTATTCCGATACCCGAAGAGTCCCTATGACGGCCAGGCGGCCTTATTGAGATTGCTGATATTGTTATCCCAGGCGCGCTTTGCTGAGGTGATTAATGTATATCCCGAATTAGCCTACCGTTTGACTTCGCTTTCGGGGGAAGACCGTTCCCTGGTCCAATTTACCCTGGCGGAGGCCGCGCTTAATCTCAACCGCTTCCGGGAAGCTATCACATACTACCAGGAAGCTCTGGCCTTGGCGCCCGGGAACCGGGCTGAGATATGGATGAAACTTTCTTATATCTACTCCGCCATAGGGGAATGGGATCAGGCCGGCAAATCTCTCTCCGCTTATTTTAAGGCTGCGAAAAATCCGGATCCGCGGGCACATCTGTTTTCGGTTATCATCAACCTGCAAAACGGACGCGGGCAGACCGCTTTTCGCTCGGCTAAAATACTGGTTTCAAGCGGAAATGCCCTGGCTGAACTGGCTCGGTATTTTCTGGCAGAGTATTATCTGGATCATGATCAGGCCCCGACCCTGGTGGTTCAGTGGGCTCTTCTGGAAAAAGCTATGGGACAAAAAGTTTCGGAAGGGGAGTATCGTGAAATCACATCCTGGTCCCGGCTGCTGGCAGCTGAGGCCTACTATCAAGTGGGGAATTATCAACTGGCCCGGGATTTATACCAGGAAGCCCTGGCAGTTTACCCGCAGGGGAGAATCCCGGTCTATGTTTGTGTCGGTCTGACCTGGTGCAGTTTCAAGCTGCAGGATTTTCATACCGTGCTGGTTCAGGGCAAGCGTTTGCAAGGTTTAAAACAGGTTTCGGACCAGGTGGAAATGGAGATTGAGCTGCTTAAGGCGCATGCTAATTTTAACCTGCAGCAATATCCCGAAGCGATCCGTACCTACCGGAATTGGATGATGAATTCCCGTGCGCGTGACTCCGCGATTGCGGCAGTACTGTTCCAGATAGGTTGGGCGCATTATATGAATAAGAGTTACCTGGATGCGCTGGAAACCTGGCAGGAGCTGGCCCGGAAATATCCGGATAGTCCGGAAAGCACCCCAGCCTTGTTCCGGGTGGCGGACACCTATTTCCAGGCTGGGGAAAACAGCCAGGCCCGCGCGGTTTACCGGCAGTTGAATGCCAAACATCCGGATTCGCCGCAGCGCCGGGCTTATCGCCTGCGTATTGCCCAGACATACTATAATGATCAAAAAGATGATGAGGCGATTCGCGGCTTTACCGCCATCCTGGAAGAGTACCCGGATTCCGAGGAAGCTGAGGAGGCCAGGAATGGAATCCAGGCCGCGTCCTACCGGATAGTAGACCAATTGAATAATATTCCAGCTTTCCGGGAATATATTGATAAATTTCCAGGGTCCAATCTGGCAGAGGACATCCATTACCGCATTGGCGAGGCCTATTATGAAAAAGGAAAATATGATGAAAGCTTGAAGGATTTCGTGCAATTTATTTTGACCTATACCAAGAGTCCGCGGACTCCCAACGCCCAGTATTATGTGGCAGTTTGCCATGAACAGTTAGGCCATAGCCTGCAAGCCGTACTCCAGGCCGGGGCTTTTGTGAATAATTATCCCCAGCATGAATTGGTCCCGGAAATGCTGTTTCGCCAGGCTTCCAACGAGTTTCAACTGGAGCGTTATTCCGAGGCGGCGGAACATTTCGCGGCGTGCGCGGAGAATTATTCTCTGAAAGAATATCAGCCCCGCGCCTGGTACAATGCCGGGGTGGCTTATGAAAAACTTCAAATGCCGGAAGAGGCGCTGGATAATTACGGTAAATTGGCAGCTGCCTATTCCCAGGACGTAAATACCGGGGTAAGCCTTTCGCGCATGGCCTTGCTGTATGCCGGTCTGCTGAATTACGAGGGAGTGGCAGAGGCCCTTGAGCTTCTGGAAAAAACCCAAAACCTGGAATTACTGCAAAAAACCCAGCTGGGATTGGCGGCTCTCTACCAGGAGCAGGGAGAAATGTCCCGGCAGACAGCAGTTTTGAAAAGCATTATGAAAAAGGGTCAGCCCCGAAGCGAGGAATATTCCCTGGCCCTGGTGGAATTGGCATCCATATATGAGAAGGAAAAGAACTGGACCGAGGCGATTAAAGTCTATGCGCTTCTGGCTAAAAAAGCCATCCAAGCCAAATGGCGGGAGGCCGCCAAAAAGCGCGTCAAGCTTCTGCGGCGCATATTAAAAAGTGAGTAGGTAATATAGGTTAAATGAAACTATTATTAAAAATCAGCATAATATGCTTTTTAGCGATAAATCCGGCCTGGGGCGCCGAGGTTACGCCTACGGCCAAGGATTTTGTGTCCTCAGGAAAAAACCGGGCCTCGGTTCAGACCGAGCGTTCGGTTTTTTCCGGCCGGCTGGATCTGGGTTCCTTGCTGGGAACCCTGACGAAAAAGAGCGAGGGAATGAGACTGCCGGTTGAATCGCGCCACTTATACCAGGAAATCGATCCGGTTCCCCTGAAAAGCTCCAAGGTGTTTACGCCCTGGCTCAACTATTTTAAACAGGCCGTGGTTTTTATCATGGGTAAACTGGATTCGGAACGTCTGAAAATCGCCCGCTGGTGGGTCAGCCTTCACGATCAGGCGGGCCGGGAGATCAGGACTTTCAGCGGGGTGGGAAATCCACCCGAGGCTTTCTACTGGAACGGCCGGGACTGGGAGTATAATATCGTGGCCGTGGGGCAGTCGTATATCCCGGAAATCACCCTGGTCGATTATTACGGGGCGCGGGTCAACCTGCCCCAGAAGATGTTTTACTTGGATCGTCTGGTATGGAACGAACCCGCCCGCCTGACCGCGGCCTTTGTTCAAACAGGGGTGTTTGAAAAAAAACAGGCGACATTTTCCCAAGAAGGCGTTATGATAATTAAAGAATTATCCAACTTGATCAACCTGAAGGATGCCCTGATCCTGGAGATTGAATGTCAGGGACCGGACGCGGATTTAATGAAGGATCGCGCGCGGTTTTTAAAAGAATATTTTGAGCGGGAAAATCTGCGTTTGAAAAAAATACGGGTCCGAAGTTCCGGGACTACGGGTCCGGCCGTAATATATCTCACGGCCACTAAACGGCTGTGAGAGCAGATACCACGTGTTTTTAAAGCGGCATAATTCATAAAAGAGGAGAAAAAAACATGCTTGACGTAAAATGGATGGTCATACTCATGTCCAGCCCGACCTTGCTGGTGCTGCTGTTTTGTTCGGTTATATCCCTGGTTTTTATTCTGGAGCGGGGGTTATATTACATGATTAATCTTCGACATACCGATAAAATCATCCGGAAGCTTAAACCGATGATGCAAAAAAAAGATATCAATATGGCGCTGGATTATTGCCAGAATAAGCGCGGTCCCTTGGCGCGCGTACTGTATGCCACGATTGAAAACCACCAGGAATCCCTGACCAGCCTGACCAATCTACTCTCCAGCCTGATTAAAAAAGAAGAGGTTCAACTGGAACGTTTTCTGGGTGTTCTGGGAACCTTGGGCAATACCGCCCCTTTTATCGGTTTGCTGGGCACGGTTATCGGTATTATCAAGGCTTTCCAGGCTTTATCGGCCAGCGGCTCGGGCGGGCCTAATGTGGTGTCAGCCGGCATTGCCGAAGCCCTGATCGCCACGGCCGCGGGACTGGTGGTAGCCATTCCGGCGGTTATTTTCTATAATTATTATGTATCCCGGGTGCGCCAGACTGTTACTGAAATCGAGGCCGCGGTGGAACAGACGCTGTTTCTGTTGAAAAAATAAGCGATTCGTTCGCTAAATATTAAACATCTAACTTCCAAGCTTGACTTTAGCAAATTTAGCTTTTTGCGGTTTTTTTTAAAATAGTATCAGATGTAAAATCCCCCTAAATCCCCCTTTTTCAAAGGGGGACTTTCAGAACCCCCCTTTTCCCTGGACAAAACCATCCAGGACTGGCAAAAAGGGGGGCAAGGGGGGATTTAATAAATTTGCAAAAAATGATTTTCCAGGAGTCATTGGCATGCTGGATTGTAAAAAACCGATTGTTACTATTAATCTTACGCCCTTGGTGGATGTCAGCCTGGTACTAGTGGTGATTTTTATGGCCACGGCGCCTATGTTCATGCAGAGCGGAATCATCGTAACGTCCGGCGAAAAGAAAAGAACAGCCGAGGTTAAAGCGTCGTCTTCCCCCAAAAAAAGCATCCTAATAAAATTAAAGGCAAGTCAGATATGGCTTAACCAGCACTTGGTTAATGAGGCGGATCTTCCGAATTTGCTAAAACGTATGCTGGCGGAGTCTGAAACCAGGCGTGTGATAATTAATCCCGGACGGGAAGTGCGGCATGGCAGAGTGATCAAATTTATGGACATGGCCAAGCAATCCGGGGCCGCCAATCTCGTGATTCTGGGTAAGTCGAAAGAGAAATAATACAGGGGCGTGCCCGCCCAAAGGAATTGTAAATCGTAGGGGCGGACTTCCATGTCCGCCCAATGATGAGATCGCATAGTTCGATAATATCGTCGGAGGACATTTTCTTGCTCAAGAGCATGATGCGCAGTGAAAGCGCCAAACAGATGTTGACCGAAATTAATGTAACCCCGCTGGTGGATGTTTGTCTGGTTTTGGTCATTATTTTCATGATAACCACCACGGCTTTTCTGCAGCCGCCCTTCGAAATTATTCTGCCCAAGGCCAATACCGCGGAGCAAACCAAGGAAGAAAATATTTTCGTGGCTGTCGGGCCGGACGGGAGTTTGGCCATTAATGAGAGTCGGGTCGAAAGCCGGAAATTCAGCCGGCTGATTAAAGACCGGCTAAAAAAAAGCCGGACCAAGCTGGTGATAATACGCGCGGATGAAAATTCCTTAAGCGGTTCGGTCATTGATATCTTAAAGATTATTAAAGCCGCCGGAGCACGGCGGATAACTTTCGGTACCGAACAACAAACGGAGTAGCCGGCGTGTTTTTAGATAATTTTCATCAGAGAATTCAGATAACTGTACTCGGCTCGGTTGTAGTGCATCTGGTCTTCCTGGGAATGTTCGGCTCGAAAAAATTAGCCGACCCAGGAAAGCGTTTGAAGCTTACCGAGGTTGAATTTCAGGAGGAACGAGCTCCGTCCACTGAACTGGAAAAGTTTATGAGCCGGATCGCCGCGCCTCCCAAACCGCCTTCACTGGCGAAGGCGGCGGATGTTGGCCGGATTGCGGCCCTGGCCGAGCTGGAAACAGCCTCTTTCCAACAGGTCGTGGGTATGCCTCAAAAACCAGACTACGACAAGATAACGACGGCTGATCTCACCAGCTTGGCTGCTCTGCCCAAGCTGGGTCTGGCCGGCCGACCACCTAAGCCTGACATTCTGTCGGCTGTCCCGAAGATCGGCTTGGTACGTAAGCGATCATCCTCTGCGAAATCGTTGCAAGCTAAAGTAGTGCCTTTGGCCGAATTGCCTCTGCCTGATTTTGGGCCGGAAATCAGCCGGAAGAAGTTCCAGCAGCCCGAACTGATAATAAATAAAGTCAAGGCTGAGCGGCGCCGGCAGGGATCGGTTGCTAAAAAGCGAAGAACGTTTGATTTGAAACGGAATACTTATATCTCCGGAGAAGTTAAGAACCGGCAGATACTGCATCGGGAGTACCCTCGGGTACCGCGCTGGCTGGAAGTAAAAGGTGTAGAGGCCGAGGTGGTTATTGATTTTGTGGTAAATCCGGACGGGGAGGTAGGGGACCGGGTTTTAGTAGCCAAAACCTCGGGCTATGCGGAATTGGACCGGTTAGCAATTGCGGCTCTGAAAAAATTCATTTTTGCACCCTTGCCCTTGACCACCAAGCAGGTAGAGCAAAAAGGGACCATATATATGCGGTTTACTTTGATTCGGAAATAAAAACCGCAGGGGGCTGAGCATTAAGTCCAAAATTCAAGTATTTTCCTCCCATTAAGTCAATGGTCTCTGGTTGACAGTGTCCGACCGCCTGCTTTACAATAAGGGCACCATGAATTACTTCAAAATTATACTTATCTTAATATTTTCGTCCTTCGCTTTGGCCACGCAGATTCATGCCAATCAGAATGAACGCATCTCGGCGCGAGTGAATCGTGATCAAGTCAATTTGGGTGATGCTCTGATTTACAGCGTCGAGGTGGTAACCGCAGGAGCCAGGTCAACCATGCCGGTTATTACCCTACCGGAGTTGAGCCAAATGTTCCAGTCACGGGATATTTTCAGCCGTTCCACGGTGAATATTCTGAACGGTAAAACTTATATCACCAATATCAAGGAAGCTTACCTGACCGCCAAAAGAACGGGCCGGATAACCATTCCTCCCAGCCGGGTGGACTTTATTAATACTGCTACCCGCGAGCGCAGTGTGCGCTATACCCAGCCGGTTAATCTCATGGTTAATCAGGCCGGCGGTGCGCCCGCGGTTCCGACTCCGGCCCCGGAAATAGACATGTTGCGTCCGATCAAAACCTCGGCAAGGATTTCAGCCGGCCAGTGGCTTCCGATGGCGATCGGAGTTCTCATGATTTTTGCGGTTCTGGGCTTGGGGGCCTATATGCGCGGAAAACCCGTGGCGCCTCCGCCTGAACCGGACATGCCCAAGGATACCCGAACACCTGAACAGAAGGCCCTGGAAGCCCTGGAGCAGATAAAAGATATGCAAGTTACGGGAAAAATCAAGGTCTTTTACACCGCGCTCTCGGATATTCTTCGGCGCTTCCTGGCTGAAAGTTATGCTTTCAAAGCTGAAGAATCAACTACTCGGGAATTGCTGGAAAAAATGGAGGACCTGGGTTTCCAGCCGGTTTTTTTAGATCAATACCGGAAGTACTGGCAGGAATGCGACCGCGTTAAATTTGCCAACTTTCTGCCTGAACTTCCGAAACTAAAACAGGCGTATGCGCAAGCCCGGCAATTGATTCAGCATCCCCAAAAACGCGTTGATCAAGCACTGGGGACGGATTCCGGTGCGGCCGCCGGCCGGAATATAGATAACCAGCATAAGGTTTCCAGCATTTCCGGAACCTCATGAACACTCTTTTTCTGCCGGGAGCCTGGCATTTAGCCAATCCCGGATTTTTATGGTGGTTGCTCCTGATCCCGATTTTCTTTTTGCTCCGCAGTTGGAGCCGGTGTAAGCCGCCGGGGATTTTGTTCCCGGCGATTGGCATGGCGGAGAAGCTGATTCGCGATCCCCGGCAGTCGCTGCATCACGTAATTCCTCTTTGCCGGGTTCTGGCCTTGGTCTTGCTGGTGCTCGCCATGGCCCGGCCTCAAGGCGAAGTGCGCCGGGTTGAGCGCATAGTTCGGGCGCTGGATATCATGCTGGTTCTGGACCTTTCAGAGAGCATGCGCGCTTATGATATTAAACCCAACCGCCTGGCGGCTGCCCAGGCCGTGCTTGAAAAGTTTATAAAGGAACGTAAGATTGACCGTGTCGGAATAGTGGTTTTTTCCGGCGCCGGCTTTACCCTTATGCCCCTGACCACTGACTACCCAAGTATTATTGCCAGCCTCCGCGATATCACAACCAATACAGTCCGGATTGAAGGAACCGCCATCGGCGAAGCGCTTTTAACGGCTGCTAACCGGCTCCTGGAAGCCGGGACGGAAAACTCTTCGGAAAATCCATCCTCGGGCCGGGTGGTTATCCTGGCTACGGACGGCGTTAACAATCGTGGTATTGATCCCGTGGCAGCGGCCCGGATACTGGCTGAAAAAGGTCTTAAACTTTACACCATTAGTTTAGGGGGTGAACGGCGCGTACTTCGCTTCCAGCGGAATTTTTCAGGAAAATTGGTTCCCTTAAGGGATATTTACGGACGCCGGCAGTACTGGGAAAAGCCGGACGTGGATACTCTGCGCCGTTTGGCCGAAATCGGCGGCGGGCAGTATTTTCAGGCCGGAAATCGCGGAAAATTGGAAGAAGTGCTGGACCAGATCAATAAACTGGAAAAACGGAGGGTGAAGATTAAACACAGCATCGAGTATCGCGAATTATATCTTTGGCCGCTGGCCATGGCCTTGTTTTTTCTGGGACTGGAGAGGATTTTAGCCAGGACCCGGTTCCGGAGGTTTTGAAATCATCATGCATTTTGTTTATGCGGAGTTTCTTATATTATTGCTCTTGATTCCCTTGTTCTGGATTCTTGATTATAGGATGACGGTCTGGCGCCGGAGGGCTGCTGAAAAATTCAGCGCATATTCTTTTAGTTCTCATCTTATTCCATCCGTGTCTGCCGGACGGCAATGGTTAAGAAACTTTTTGTGGTCACTCGCCCTGGCAGGTATAATTATGGGATTGGCGCGGCCGCAAGGAGCCCCCAAGCTGGTGTATCGTACCGGCCAAAGCCTTTATCTCTACCTGGTCTTGGACTGTTCCTTAAGCATGCGGGCCCGGGATGTGAAACCTGACCGCTTCACGGCGGCTAAACAGACCCTGCGTGCTTTGGTTGAACGCCTAGCCGGGGATCATATCGGCTTAATCGGATTTACCGGCACAGCAAGAGTCTTTTGCCCGGCTACGGCGGATCATCATGCTTTGTTGCTGGCCTTGAAACAGGCCGGTCCCGAAGTCCTGGGAAGTCTGGGATCGAATCCGGCATCGGGCTTGGCCTTGGCTCTGGAAAAACTGAAGCGCCTTCCTGGAAAAAGCAAAGCTGTGGTTATTTTATCAGATGGAGAAGAGAACCGTCCGGAAAAACTTGAGGCTATAGCCCAAGAAGCCGCGCTGCAGGGAATCAAGGTTTACACGGTTGGGTATGGAAGCGAAGACGGCGCTCCTATTCCCATAGGACGGGATTTTTGGGGAAAAACCCGTTACCGGATTTACCGGGGAAAAACCGTAAAAACCCGGCTAGTCTCAATCGAGTTGCTGAAGGCGGCCAAATTGGGACAGGGACATTACCGGCTTTTTGAAACTCACCAGATCACGGCTTATAAAATAGCCCTGGAATTGGAGAAAATAACGCGCCAGCCTGTCCGCCAGGCCGCGGCATTGGAGTACCGGGAGTTTTTCCCCTGGTTGGCTGTTTTGGCATTCGTCCTGCTATGGCTTGAACCCTTGCTGCCTCTCCGCCAGAGAGGGAAGAAATGACCCTATATGCGGCAGTGGTTTGGTTTCTGGGGGTGCTGATACGAATTGCAGGAATCCCGGCGGCTAATTATTATAACCTGGGTAATCAGTTGTATCAACAGGATCAATACTGTCGGGCAGAGGAGGCATATCAGAAGGCCTTTAAAAAGTTGGCCCTAAGATCGCATGCCTATTACAATGCCGGCAACGCGGCTTTTCAGCAGAATAATTTTCAGCAGGCGATTACTTATTACGAGTCGGCCCTGGATTTGGATCCGCAGGATGAGAATACCTGGCATAATCTGGAATTGGCGCGCCAACGGGTTGAATCCCGGAGAGCGAAGAACAGCCGGGATCCCGGTGTTCTCCCGAAAAAAAATCAAGCGGTATCCCGGTCTCGAAAACCCGAAAAAAAACGGGGCCAGTCGCTTTCCCTGGCCGGAAACCGCCGGGAGCTTAACCCGGATGCGGCTGACCGCATTTTAGAACTATCGCGGCAAACTGAGCGGCGCCTGAGTGGCTTTTTTCAGCCGTACCGGAGAAAGATCCGCCGGGCATCCCAAGTGAAGGATGTTTTTACCATGTCGCCCGATAGACTAATGCAGTATATGCGGAAACAAAACCAAGGCAGTTATCCCTTTGGACCGGGAAAGTCCAGGCGCAAACGGGCGCCGTCCCCGGCGCGGGACGAGATAGATTGGTAGAGGCGGGTAATTCATTATGCCTTGACTTTTTGCGGAAGGTCTGTTATTTGTTAATAAAATTAAGGGTTTTCGGAGGGCAAGTGAAGCAACGGTTTGTCTGGGCGATGATGGCTATGCTGTTTTTTTGGCTGGGAAGCGTGGTTATTGGTTTTGCGCTCGATGAAGTAACATACCGGGCTTTAATGGATAAGAGAAAAATCAAGCTGGGCGAAAGGGTACAATACAGGCTTGAGGTTGACTATCCTGCCGGTACTTTGGCTCCTAATATCACGCCGCCTACTTTCAGCCAATTTACCATTATTGATAAATATAAAAAAACCGAAGAAATGGGCCAGGGCCAGGAGAAATTTCTGAGATTAAGAATAGATTGGCTGCTGGAGCCGAACACGGCCGGCCGTATTCCAATTAGTTCTTCAAGGTTAGTGTACCAGGATGCCACCTCTAATTTATTTAAAAGCGGCATGACCGGAGTGTTTTTTATAGAAGTTGAAAAAGAAGAGACAATGCCTCCTCCGGTAGTTAAAAAAAACTTTCTGTCACTTGAAGGCCGGGCCGGGCTTATTTGGTTAATACCTATTGTAATCAGCGGCCTTGTCATCCTGATAAGCTTGGTATTATTGAGGGGCAAACCCAATACTTCCCCGGCCGTCCATACGATTGAGTTTGAAGCGCTCCGATCGCTTGAGCAGACGGTTGAGCTTTTAGAGCAGGAAAAGGTCGAGGAATATTACGCATTGCTTACCAGGGTTTTGCTCGAGTATATTAGGGACAAATTTGGATTGGATGCCTATGTGCTTTCTACCGGCGCCCTATTGGAAAAGTTGTCTCACTTTCAGATTCCCGGAGAGCGTATAACCCGGCTGGAAAAATTTTTCCAGGTGGCGGATAAGGTGAAATTCGCCGGCCATATACCGGAAAGTGAAGAAATGCTCAGTTTACATACCATGGTAAAAGATTTTATCAAAGCCGGAAAAGCCGTCAAACCTAAAGAAATCAGAGGGAGAGGAAACTATGCCTGAAGTCCGCGAACTGAATAAAAAGGGAAAGGAACTGAGTGAAACTCTTGGTCGTATAATGACAGAGTCCCGGAAAGTGCTGGTCGGGCAGCCGGAAATGATCCGGGGGCTTTTAATGGGCTTGCTTACCCAGGGACACATTCTTTTAGAGGGGGTTCCGGGGCTGGCTAAAACCCTTTCGGTTATGACGCTCTCATCCTGTATACAAGCCAAATTTTCCCGGATCCAATTTACCCCTGATCTGCTGCCTTCTGATATTATTGGCACGAATATTTATAATGCCAAGACGGCTGAGTTTTCCATTAAAAAGGGGCCGGTTTTTGCCAATATCATCCTGGCCGATGAAGTCAACCGGGCGGCCGCCAAGGTACAGTCGGCTTTGCTGGAAGCTATGCAGGAGAAGCAGGTTACTATCGGCGGAAAGACCTTTAAATTAGATAAGCCTTTTTTAGTGCTGGCTACTCAGAACCCGATTGAATCCGAGGGGACCTACAGCCTGCCGGAGGCTCAGATAGACCGCTTTATGTTCAAAATCCGTGTAAGTTACCCCACGGCTGAGGACGAGTTGGAAATCATCAATCGTTTTACGCAAGGGGAGAATCCCGTAGCCGGCGCAGTATGCAAACCCGAGGATATAATTATGGCCCGCGAAGCCATTAATAATGTTTTTATTGATGAAAAAATTAAGCGTTATATCGTGGACCTTGTTTTCGCCACCCGTTATCCTGAACGCTATGGGTTGAAGATCAGGAACCTGATTCAGTATGGAGCCAGCCCCCGGGCTTCGCTTTATTTGACGATCGGAAGTAAGGGCAACGCTTTTTTAGAAGGACGCGGTTATGTTACGCCGGATGATGTTAAATCGATAGCCTATGACGTTCTTCGTCACCGCATCCTGGTAAGCTACGAAGCCGAGGCCGAAGAGATTACCTCGGAAAATATCATAGATGAAATACTCAAGAATATAAAAGTGCCGTAGTAGGGGCGGTCCCTACAAAAAATATATTGCATTATAAGGTTTTGTATCGTAAGGGCGGGTTTCAAACCCGCCCAAAGGAATTGTAAATCGTAGGGGCGGACTTCCATGTCCGCCCAATAACGATTTTCCCATGAGGAACTGTCATGCAGCTGAATCTCAAAGATGTATTAAAACAAGTGAAAAAAATCGAGATCATCAATCGTATCCTGGTGGAGAATGTGCTGCGGGGCGCCTACCGATCGAGTTTTAAGGGACAGGGTATGGAGTTTGCCGATGTCCGGGAGTACGTGGAAGGCGATGACGTTCGTACTATCGATTGGAATGTTACGGCCCGCACCAATGTGCCTCACGTTAAACAGTTCATAGAAGAACGCGAGATGACCGTTTTATTGTTGATGGATGCTTCGGCCTCAATGGATTTCGGGACGATAAACCGCGTAAAACGGCAGTTGGCAGTGGAATTTTGCGCATCCCTCGCTTTTTCCGCGATTAAAAATAATGACCGCGTAGGATTGGTGCTTTTTACCGACCGGGTTGAGCACTTTATTCCCCCCAAAAAGGGACGGATGCATATCATGCGGCTGATAAGGGATATGATATACTTTCAGCCCCGCTCCCGGAACACGGATATGAATTGTGTATTGGAATTTTTAACCCATTTGGTTAAAAAAAAATGCACGGTTTTTCTAATCTCCGATTTTTTGTCCGGGATTAATTTTGAAGAGAATCTCCGCCAAGCCAACTTCCGGCATGATCTTAACGCCGTGGTATTAACGGATCAACGGGAGCGTGAAATGCCGAATGTCGGCATCCTGGAACTGCAGGAGCCGGAAAGTGGAAAACGCGTAGTGATTGATACCGGGAGCCGGCGGGCCCGGGAGCGGTTTAATCATTTTTCCCGGGAGCATCGCCAAAACCTGCTTAACTTGTTTAAACGCTGCCGGGTTGATTCCGTAGATCTGGATACCGCTAAGTCCTATGTGGATGTCATAGTGGCATTTTTCCGAAAACGCCACCGGCGGCGCCGGTGAAATGGCATAATCTTACCCTTTTATGGACGGTCTTGCCAATACTCGCCATGGCCTGGCTGGTCTGGCGCGGACGGCTTAGACGGCGGGGTATTACTTTCAGCTATGGGGACGTGCTGGACGGCTTTCGGCCGACACTGGCGGTCCGTCTGCGCTGGCTGCCCGCCGGGTTGCGCTGGCTGGCTGTCGTTCTGCTGTTTATTGCGGTTATTCGTCCCCAGACTCTGATGGGGGAGCATGAGGAAAAGCTTAAAGGTATTAATATAATGCTGGTTACGGATTTGTCCGGTTCCATGATAGCCGAGGATTTAAAACCCAACCGTATTACCGCCGAAAAGAAAGTACTGACTGATTTTGTCCGCCGCATCAAACATGATAATGTGGGCCTCGTGGTCTTCGGAGCCAAGAGTTTCACCCAATCGCCGCTCACCATGGATTATGAAATTCTGGCTAACGCTATTGAGGAACTGGATTTAAATACAGTTGATGCCGACGGTACGGCTATCGGGGACGGTATCTTGACGGCAGTCAACCGTTTTTCCGGTTTTATGGGCCAGACAAATGTGATAGTTCTCGCGACGGATGGCACAAATACTCGCGGCGAAGACCCGCTTAGAGCCGCTGAGATTGCGGCTGCCCGGCAAATACGAATTTACCTGGTGGGTATCGGCGCCCGGGGAGGAGCGCCGGTTTATACCACGGATCAATTCGGTATGAAACAACCATACGCTCAGGACGGGCAAGCTATGCGCTGGGATGAGCCTCAGGATAAGGTATTGGAGCAGATCGCCGCTAAAACCGGCGGAATTTATTTCAGAGCTACGGACGGAAAAGCCCTGGATACCATCTATGCGCAAATCAATCAATTAATTAAAGATGAAAAAAAACGCCGGGATCCCCATTATAAAGAATTATTTCCCTGGTTTTTAATGGCCGCCCTGGCCGGTTTGTTTCTGGAAGTTTTGTTGAGCACGACCTGGCTGAGGTCCTTGAAATGAAAGGATTGACTCTGCTGGCGCCGGACATGCTCTGGCTTTTTTTGTTGCTGCCGGTTTTTGCCATGTTGCAGTGGCGGGGAAACCAACAGCGTCTCCGGAACCGGGAGCGTTTCTGCGATCCCGGGCTTTTCCGGGATTTAAATCCTATCTTGTGGCAGAGCAAGATTGGGGTTATCACGGCCCAAGGAGTGTTTTTAATGGCCGTGGGATTTATCGTCTTGGGACTCTGCCGTCCGGCGGGAAATCCCCGCTGGGAGAAAGAAGTATTGGTCCGCCGGGGAGTGGATATCATGCTGTTGGTCGATCTCTCTGCTTCCATGAAAGCTACGGATCTTAAGCCGAGTCGCATGCAGGCCGTCAAGACGGCGGTTAAATATTTTATCAATCAGTTGAGCAATGACCGAGTGGGATTAACCATATTCGCCGGCTCAGTATCTTTGCAATCGCCCCTGACAATGGACTATGGTACGGTCAAGATGATGGTGGATATTATTAATACCGATTTTATGCCAAAGGATGGCACAGCGCTTGGCAGCGCGATTAATTTTGCTCTGGAAAAAATCGATGAGCATAGGCGGAAAAACGCGGTCATGATCCTGCTGACTGATGGCGAAAACACCTGCGGACAATCACCCCCAGACGCCGCTACCAAAGCCCGACAGGCCGGTACCCGGATATTTACTATCGGCGTAGGCACACCTGAAGGCGCCATGATTCCGGAAGGCGTGGATAAACAGGGGAATCCCGTATACAAAAGGCGTAAAGGCGAGCCGGTTATTACCCGGCTGGATACCGGACTGCTGCGGGATATAGCCACCCAAACCAAAGGGAAATATTATGCGGCTGAGACTCATCAGGCCTTACAGGATGCCTATACTGATATCAGCCGTTTAACCAAGACCGGACATACGGAAAAAGTGAAAAAAATAAAATATCAGGAATATTATGTGTGGTTTGTATTATTATCTTTTATATTGCTCTTGACTGCTATTGGTCTGGAGCAAAAATGGATATGGGATGGGATAAAGAAGGATTTGTTGCTAAAATAAGTTAATGGGACAGCGATAACTTGAAATGAAAAAAATGCTGCAATTTACTTTTTGTTTGCAAATTATTATTTTCGGGGTATGTCTAACCGGATGCGCTCAACGCCAATTTACCCTGGGAAATCAGGCCATGCGGGATTTTAAATACCATGAAGCAATAATGCAGTATGATAGGGCGCTCAAAGCTGATGCTTCCATGTATGAAGCTCATTATAATATGGGAAATGCGCTTATGCGTTTGCGCCAATATAAACAGGCGGTTACAGCTTATGAGGAGGCCCTGGAACGTCAACCGAATGACAAGGATATTAAGCATAACCTTGAAATTGCCCGCAAGCAATTAAAGAACAAATCCGGCGGCAGCGGTAGCCAGAGCCAGCCGGAGAGCCAGCCGGAGAGCCAGCCGGAGAGTCAGCCGGAGAGCCAGCCGGAGAGTCAGCCGGAGAGTCAGCCGGAGAGCCAGCCGGAGAGTCAGCCGGAGAGTCAGCCGGAGAGCCA
>DAOVYW010000073.1 GCA_030635415.1 Candidatus Firestoneibacteriota bacterium | reverse complement strand
GTATGCGAATCCGAGCCCAGCAAAGTGGTTCCCGGCTGCCCGAACCTTTCCAAATGCACCTGGTGGCAGATGCCGTTGCCCGGCCGGGAAAAAATCGCGCCGTATTTCACGGCCATGCTTTGAAGAAAGGCATGGTCATCAGCGTTTTCAAACCCGGACTGCAGAGTGTTATGGTCTACATAGGAAACCGAGAGCTTGGTTCGTACACGCGGCAGGCCCAGGGCTTCGAACTGGAGCCATGCCATGGTTCCGGTAGCATCCTGGGTAAGGGTTTGGTCAATGCGCAGGGCCATCGGTTTTCCGGGAACAAGTTCGCCCTCTATCAGATGGTTGGCTAATATTTTTTCCGCTACAGTTAATGGTTTCACAGGTTTCTTCCTTAAATATAATATATTAGTTGTTATCAACGGGCCGGCATGGAAGCCGGCCCCTACGGTGTTCACAAAAAGGCAGGATATGATCTTTTTCTTCTGTAGGGGCGGACTTCCATGTCCGCCCAAAGGCATGTCGCCCCGACCGGCATGGAAGCCGGCCCCTATGGTGTTACTGGAGGATGACGTTCCCTCTCAGATTTCTTTCCTATACGTCTTGGGTCCTTGCTCAAACAAATCCCCGCCCTTCTGATCAATCGCGACCACGGCCGGAAAATTTTCAATATGCATGCAGTAGATGGCCTCCGGACCCAACTCCTCGTAGGCGGTCACTGCCGCGCCACGCACCTTGGATCCATAAAAAGCGCCGGCTCCACCGGCAGCTGCCAGGTAAATTACGCCTTTGCGCTGTAATTCCTTGACTGTGCTCTGCGATAAGGGCCCTTTACCCATAATGCCGATTACTCCGGCTTCAATGAGCGCCGGTATAAAATGCTCCATCCGGCGGCTGGTCGTCGGCCCGGCGGATCCTACCGGTTCTCCGGGAGCCGGTGGCGTGGGCCCGACAAAATAAATCAGCTGCCCTTTTAAATCCACGGGCGGCTGCTTGTTATCCGCTTCCAAATCAAAAATTCGCTTCAGGGCCGCATCCCGGAGGGTATAAAGAGAACCGCTCAAATTTACCCATTGTCCTACTTCTAAATCCCGTAATACCAAAGGGTCGAAGGGAAGTTTCAACCAGGTCGCGCTCATATCTTCACCTCCGCCAAGCGATGACTATGACACTCGACATTAACTGCCACTGGCAAAGAAGCTATATGGCAAGGTGCGGTCTCAATCGCCATGGATAGCGCCGTAATGCTGCCGCCCCATCCCTGGGGCCCGATGCCTAGTTCATTGACTCGCTGTAAGATAACCTTTTCCAATTTAGCCGTTTCCGGATCCGGTGAAGGCTCTCCTATTTCCCGAAGCAGAGCCCGCTTGGCCATCAATGGCGCAGTTTCAAAATTACCGCCCAGACCTATCCCGATAATCAGAGGGGGACATGCCGCTGCTCCGTTGGTGCGTATGATGTTTACTATATAATCCCCTACACCGTGCCGGCTGGCTAAAGGCGGAAGCATGGCCATGGCGCTGGCATTCTCGCATCCCCCGCCCTTGGCCATCACAAAAAGTTTTAATGTTTTGCCGGGCACGGGATGATAATGCACTACTGCCGGGGTATTGTCCCCGGAATTTCCCCTGGTCAGGGGATGCACGGCTATCGAGTGACGTAATCGTCCTTCCCGGGTGGCAAGTCGTACGCCGGCCTGCAAGGCCTCTTCCAGGGACGCGCCCATAATCCTTACTTCCTGGCCTACTTCGGCAAAAATAACCGTGGTCCCGGTATCCTGGCACAAGGGCAGAATGCCGGCCGCAGCCATCTGGGCATTCTCTAATAATAATTGCAGGGATTGGCGTCCCAGAGGCGAAGCTTCCTTTTCCAGCGCACTCTGAAGCTTTGCTTTTACATCCGGACGTATATGAAAATTGATGTTTTTTATTGCTTCTGCTACTGCTGAGGTAATTTCTTCAGCTTGGATTTCACGCATGTCATTACCTCCTAATTTACAACCAGCCATCAATCTGATGACATAGCTCGCGTACAGCTTCAGCTGAACGCCTTAAAGCCTGTTCATCCTTCTGCTCAAGTTCTATCTCCACTATCCTTTCCACTCCCCTGCGGCCGAGTATAACCGGCACCCCCAGAAATACATCTTTATGTCCATATTCTCCCATTAACCAGGCAGCGCAAGGCATCACAGCCTTTTCGTCGCGAAGTACGGCTGCTACCATGCCTGCGGCTGAGGCGGCCGGCGCGTAATATGCGCTCCCAGACCGGAGCAGTTTCACTATCTCTCCGCCGCCGTGCCGGGTACGAGTGATTATTTTTTCCAGTTTTTCCGATGACAATAACTTTGCTACCGGCACTCCCGCCATCCGGGTAAGCGGCAGGCAAGGCACCATTTCATCTCCGTGCCCACCCAGCACCATGGCTTCCACGGCTTGGGCTGAAACCTTTAGTTCCTCGGCAATAAAATGCCGCAACCGGGAGGAATCCAGTATCCCGGCCATGCCCGCCACCCGATGCTTGGGAAAGCCGGAAACTTTCAGGGCTGTATAAGTCATGGCATCCAGGGGATTCGTGACCACAATAATCATGGCCTCTGGTGAGACCGCGACGGCTTTATTTGTCACGGTACGGATAATTTCAAAATTAATTTTTAGCAAATCGTCACGACTCATGCCGGGCTTGCGGGGAGATCCGGAAGTAATTACTATTATTTCCGAGCCGGCTGTATCCGGGTAATCCGAAGTGCCCAGCACGCATCCGGAATATCCGAGAACCGGTCCTGACTGATTCAAGTCAAAAGCCTTGCCCCGAGCCAAATCTCCGTCAATATCCAGCAGAACTACGTCGCCGAGTCGCTGGGCGAGAATCTGCTGGGCCAGCGAGGCCCCCACATTCCCGGCGCCGATAATAGTGATCTTGCTTTGCGGCATTCAATCCCCCTAAATTAGAGATAACTCCTTAATAATAGCATCGGCGAATTCGCTGCAATGGACTTCCCGAGCACCAAGAAGCTGACGCGCCAAATCATAAGTTACGACCTTGCTCAGAATAGTCTTTTCCAGAGCGGTCTGGATGGCCCGGCCGGCCTCTGCCCAGCCTAAATATTCCAGCATCATTACACCGGAAAGGAGCAAGGACCCGGGATTGACTTTATCCTGTCCGGCATATTTAGGCGCTGTGCCGTGCGTGGCTTCGAAAAGCGCCATACCATTGCCGATATTCGCGCCCGGCGCCATGCCCAGACCACCTACCTGAGCAGCGCAGGCATCCGAGATGTAATCTCCGTTCAAATTGGGTGTAGCCAGCACGGAATATTCATCCGGGCGCAGGAGTACTTGCTGGAACATAGCATCCGCGATACGATCCTTGATTAAAATCCTGTTGGCCGGCAATTTGCCCTGGTGCTCTTCCCAGAGCGCTTTTTCACTAATGGTCTGCTCACCGAATTCCTGGGCCGCGATTTCGTACCCCCAATCCCGGAATGCGCCTTCAGTGTACTTCATTATATTACCTTTATGCACCAGGGTTACAGAAGGACATTGATGCTCCAGCGCGTATTGGATAGCCGCTTTTACGATACGATGGGTGTTACGGCGGGTTATAGGTTTGATACCGATCCCGGCTTCGGACGAGAGGGGGGTTTTAAGCTCCCGGTTTACAAAATCCGCCAGCATCTTCGCTTCGCGGCTCCCGGCCTGCCATTCAATTCCAGCGTATACATCCTCAGTGTTCTCGCGAAAGATAACCACATTCAGTTTTTCGGGCTGCTTAACCGGGGCCGGCGTCCCCTGGTAATAATGCACGGGCCGTACACAGGCATACAAATCCAGTTCCTGCCTAAGGCTGACGTTCAAAGAACGTAACCCCCCGCCTACGGGTGTGGTGAGAGGCCCTTTAATGGCCACGCGATATTTCCGGATAGCCTCCAGTGTCTCTGGGGGCAGAGCCGGCAGCCCGCTGGCTGTGGCTTTCTCTCCGCAGAGGATTTCCATCCATTTTATTTCACGCCGTCCCTTATATGTTATCGCTATGGCGGCTTCCCATACCCGGCGGGCCGCGGCCCAGATATCCGGACCTATGCCATCACCTTCAATAAAAGGAATCACCGGCTTATCCGGAACCTGCCGCCGGCCTTTGCTCTCCTGGATAATCTCCCCGTCCGGAGGCGGAGTATAAATAACTTTTTCCATGTGTCCGCGTTACTCCTTTTCGTGGTGCAGGTATCCCACCCACTCGGAAAAGTGGATTCGGGCCTGATCCCACATCTCGGCATCTGATATGCCGGTGGTTCGTTCCTGGGCGTATTGCTGATCAACCCACTCTTTAATCACCTGGACGCCGGGATCATTTTTTCCTATTTTGACTTTTTCCGGGATCTTAAGACGGGCATTGATCCAATATGCTATCCCGGCGGCCCCGGATTTATCCGTAATCCCAATATCCACCGGACGGTTCAGCACCTTCTCGGTGTTAAAGATGTTATAGATTTCCTGATCCTTCATTAAGCCATCGGCATGAATTCCGGCCCGGGTTACATTAAAATTTGCTCCCACCAAGGGTTGGTTGGCGGGTATCTGATACCCCATCTTTTTTTCAAAATATTCCGCCATCTCGGTAATGGCCGAAGTATTCATACCATCCGTTTCTCCGCGCAGACCGATATATTCAATCATCAGCGCTTCGATCGGCGTATTCCCGGTACGTTCGCCGATTCCCAGCAAAGTACCGTTGGCCGCTGAACATCCGTACAGCCAAGCCCCCACCGCGTTGCTCAGCCCCCGGTAAAAATCATTATGTCCATGCCACTCCAGCAGTTCCGAGGGCACGCCGGCGTACTTGTGCAGCCCGTAAATGATTCCGTTCACATTGCGCGGCAGCATGACCCCGGGATAACTCACACCATATCCCAGTGTGTCGCAAGCCCGTATCTTGACCGGGATACCGGATTCCTTGGAAAGCCGCATAAGCTTCTGGGCAAAAGGAATTACGAACCCATAGAAGTCGGCGCGGGTAATGTCCTCAAAATGGCAGCGAGGAATAACACCCATCTCGAGCGCGGAACGAACTATCTCCAAATAACCTTCCATGGCCTGTTCCCGCGTTTTGTTAAGCTTATTGAAAATATGATAATCCGAAGCCGAGGTTAGAATCCCGGTCTCCTGGAGCTCCATTTCTTTCACAATCTTCAAATCCTCTTTCTTGGCCCGGATCCACCCCGTAACCTCGGGAAACTCGTAGCCCCGTTCCAGGCATTTGCGTACCGCTTCCTTGTCCTTGTCAGTGTACAAGAAAAATTCGCTCTGCCGGATAATTCCATTGGGCCCGGAGAGCTTATGCATAAGATCAAACAGGTGGAGGATTTGATCCGGGGTAAAAGGCGGGAGCGCCTGCTGGCCGTCGCGGAAAGTAGTATCCGTCATCCAAATATCCTCCGCCGGAACTAAGGGAACCATGCGGTGATTAAAGCACATGAGCGGCGGCATCTCGTAAGTATAAATGTCGCGGTATAGATTGGGCTCCTTAACTTCCTGAAGCTCGTACTGGTATTCCTCGCGCATCAAGGTTCGGCGATGCTTATCAAATTTAATCATGATCTTTCCTCCTCTATCTTATTTCCGGCAGAAGCCAGGAACTTATAAATCCTTTCACTATTCAGGCACTGCCAGCCGCGCCCGAATACACAAAGCCTGTCTTTATTTTACCTGTAGTGACCACTCCCGGGACGGCCGCTAAGATAGCCGCTGGGCATCTCAAGCAAAAATAGCTTTTGGGGGTATTAATATACGGAAGGCCTTATGAATTGTCAACCAGGGAAAAGCATGCCGTCTTTATTTTCAAATCCGGTTTTTTCAATGTTTTCCATCCCCCGCATGACCGGTTTAAGGAATCGGGCCGTGATATCGGGGATAGTCTCCTAAGACGCACGGGAATCCATCCAGGTTTGCAGAATAAGCACAGCCGCCAGTTTGTCTGTCATCTGCCGCTTTTTAGGCCCGGACAGGCGGGTTTCACCCAGCATGCGCTGAACCGATACCGTGGTCAGGCGCTCATCAATATACTCTACCCGCACACCGGCCCGGCCGGCCAGTCGCTCTCCAAAAGCTCTGGCCTCCCTGGCCTTTTCGCCCTCGCTGCCATTCATGTGCAAGGGAAGACCCATAACAATGTAAGCTGCCTGGCGCGCGTGAACCAGGGACGTTATCTCCTCGCAGGCGCGCTCTCCCCGGTTGATGACAGTGGTAAGCGGCTGGGCTGTCAGGCCCAGGGCATCCGAGATGGCCACGCCGATACGCCGCGTTCCAAAATCCAGTCCGAGTATACGCGGTTTTCCGGACATTACATGCGGCCTGAACGCAGAATGGCTATTATCAGTACAATCCCAAAGAAGCCGGCCAGCAGAAAACCTATCAAGCCCAGCAGGGAAAAGCCTCCCCATTGCGGTCCGATCTGCGAAGTTAAAATAAGGGCTGATCCGATAATCAAGGCCGCCACTACCATGGCAAAGGAGAGCCGGTTGCCGGCGCGATCCAGATTGTGCTGCAGGTCTTCCAGGCCTTTATGCTCGAACACTATCTTCAAGCGTCCATGGATTATCTTGTTTAAAAGGTCCTGGGTCTGTCCCGGCAGATCTAACAGGAATCGCTGCAGTTCCCGGCTTTTGCGAACAAATTCCCGGGCCAGCCGCCTCGGATTATAGCGCTGCCGCAGAATCGCTTCCGCCGTCGGCCGAGCCGCCTGGATAAGATTAAGATTCGGATTCAGCCGGCGGCATATACCTTCGACTCCCAGGAATGTTTTGGCCAGAATGACAAAATCCGGCGGCAGTTTGATATGATGCCTAATCGAAAGCATAATCAGGTTTTGCAGGGCTTTGCCAAATGATATTTTTTCGATCGGCAGGTCATAATACTGCTCCAGGAAGATGCTGATATCCTTTTTCAAAAGCCTGCGGTCCACGCTGTCATCCGCCGTACCTAAACGCAAATAGGCTTCTACCAGGGTATCAATGTCCTGGTTATTCAAGGCCAGAAGCATGTCCGTAAAAGCGGCCTCGGTCTCCGTATCCAGGCGGCCGACCTGGCCGGCATCAATAATTATGATTTTTCCTTCTGAATCGAGAATAAAGTTGCCGGTATGCGGATCCGCGTGAAAGAAGCGATCCTCTAAAGTCATTAGAATGTAAGCATTAAACAACCGCTGGGCTAATTGTTCTCTTTTCGGCCGGGAGAGGGGTTTGTCCGGAACAAAAAATTTGCGGCCGGCTACATATTCCAGGCAGAGGCAGCGCGAGGTGGAGTGTTTCCAATAAACCTTGGGAAAACCATAGTCCGGGCGGGATTTAAAATTAGCCTGGAACCGTTCGAGATGCCGTGCTTCCACCAAAAAATCAAGTTCTTCACGGATGATATTCTCAAACTCATCCACGAATTCAATCGGCCGGCGGGGGAGTTCCTCTCCTCCGAATTTTTCCCAGGCCTTGGCCAGCAAACGAAGAATTTCCAGATCCGCTATCACGATTTTCTTTAAGCCGGGCCGCTGCAATTTCAGGACTACTTGCCCGCCCTCCTTGGTAACCGCCCGATGAACCTGCGCTATGGAAGCAGCCGCCATGGGTTTTTTATCAAAGCGCTTGAATAGCTTGGCCCCGGCCTCGCCGAGTTCCTCCCGTATTACCCGCTCCACGTTGGCTTCTGAAAAGGACGGCACCCGGTCCTGGAGCTTTGACAACTCTATTATATAATCTTCGGGCACAATGTCCGGCCGCATGGAGAGCGCCTGGCCGAGTTTGACAAAAGTAGGCCCCAGTTCTTCCAACATCATGCGGACGCGCTCCGCCGGCGAAGCCCGGAATTTTCGCTTTTTGGGCAGCCTGATCCGGGCGGAAATATAATCGTCCAACTGAAGACGGTCTATCAGAAACCCAAAACCATGCCGGGCTAAAACCGTCAAAATCTCCCGAAGACGATTGATATCCTTAAACGCACTACCAAGCCCCCCCAGAGCAGACATATTAAATTATTTGGACTTAACCCGGGAATTACCTGCCGCTCCCTTGGCCTTGGTGGATGATTTGCTCTTCTTGCCTAATTCACGTTCCAATTCATGAATGCGGCGTTCCATTTTTTTTAACTGCTCCTGGGTGGCCAGGTTTATTTTCCTATACGCGGTTGAGACCTGCTGGTTAACCGTACGCTCCATGTCTTTCTTTACGGATGAAGCTTTACGCAGCATCTCTTCCACCAAAACGCGCCCTTCCTGCTCCCGGAGCTTCCCTTGCTTGACCAGTTCATCGGCTATGGCCTTGGCCCGTTCCCGCGACAGGCTCACTGCCCCCACTCCGGCCAAAAAAGCTTTTTTAATAATTTTCATCTTTCCCACGCTCCTTTCATTTTTATTTGAATTCTATCCAGTTTCAGTTTCCCCGCTTAAGCATTTTTTCAAGAATCCTGCCCGCGTTTTTAAGGGCTTCGGGCATTCTTTCCGGATGTTTGCCCCCGGCCTGGCCGAAATCCGGACGGCCGCCGCCCGAACCTTCCAGCAGGCCGGCGATTTCACGAACCAGGTTGCCGGCATGAACCTGGTTTTTCACGAGGTCCTTGGTGGCGGTGGCGATCAGCACGGCCTTGCCATCATCCACACTCCCCAAAACAACCACTCCGGAAGAAATTTTCTGTTTCAAAGCATCAGCCGCGTTACGCAAAGCTGCCGGCGTAGCCCCGGGTAATTCCGCAGCGATGAAGCGGATCCCTTCCACTTCCCGGACGCTGGCAGCCAATTCCTCGACATTTACACTGGCTTGCTTGATTTTTAATTTATCATTTTCTTTTTCCAGTTCCCTTACCCTGGCCGCGAGCTTTTCCACGCGCCCCGGCGCCTCATCTTCCGGGACTCGCAGGCCTTCGCAAATATCCCGCAGCCGAATTTGCTCCTGCTTAGCTGTACGAAGAGCCGCTTCGCCGGCCACCGCCTCAATCCGGCGCACTCCGGCAGCCACGCTGGATTCCGACTTAATTCTTACCAGACCAAGTTCCCCTATAGCCCGCACATGTGTTCCGCCGCAGAGTTCGCAGGAAATGTCATTGACCTGTACCATACGCACCCAATCCCCGTATTTTTCCCCAAACAAGGCCATGGCGCCAAGAGCCCGGGCTTCTTCTATCGGCAGTTCCCGGCATATCACCGGATGATTGGCCAATATCTGGCTATTCACTATTTCCTCTATCCGGTCCAGTTCCCGGCTGGTCACGGCCTGGAAATGAGAGAAATCAAAACGCAGCCCACCCGGCCGCACCTCGGAACCAGCCTGCTCAACATGCTTTCCCAACACCTGGCGCAAGGCGGTATGCAAGAGATGCGTAGCCGTATGATTACGAGCCGTGGCCATACGCTCCCCAATCAGGACCACTGCTGTCAGCTGCCCGCCCTCAAGTAATTCTCCCTCTGCCACCCGGCCAAAATGCAGGTACAATCCTTCCGGGCTCCTCTGCACATTGAAAATCTCCACCTTAACGGTTTTAGAAAACAATTCTCCTTGATCTGAGACCTGACCACCTGCTTCCGCATAAAAGGGAGAACTGTCGAGTATGATAATTACATTTTCCCCTTTCCCGGCCTGTGTTACCCGTTCTTCCTGCCTGACCAGGGCCACTACTTTTGTCTCGGCCCGGAGTTCCTGGTATCCGGTAAAAGCCGTGGCTGCCAGGTCGGCTCCCAGTTCCCGAATAATTGCCGGTACCCCGCGTTCGCCGCTCCCGGCCCAGGCGGATCGGGCACGGGTCCGCTGTTTTTCCATAGCCTGGTTAAAACCGGCTTCATCCAGAGCCAGCTTATGTTCCTGGGCGATCTCCCGGGTCAAATCCAGGGGGAAACCGTAAGTATC
>DAOVYW010000212.1 GCA_030635415.1 Candidatus Firestoneibacteriota bacterium | reverse complement strand
TGGTCGCCTCTTCCAATCCTATGGATACGGCGAAAATGATGAGGGAGGTAAAGGGGGAAATTGAGAACCGGATCCGGAAGCGAAACACTGAAATTGACAAGGCTTCGGTTTCCAATGATCAAAATCAGCCTCTGACCGGAGCTCTGCTTTTTATCGCCGGTAATCAGTGGCTGAGCCAAAGCTTGCTGGTAAAAAGCGGCCTGGCCGGGGGTGCTGCCGGTATTGTCCCGGCGTTGGAGACAGCTGTCCCGGATGCGGTATCTCTTGGGATCGTGAGCGCTTTTTTAATTTTTATGATGATCGCGGGCATAAAATTTTATAAAGGCAGTGAAAGCAAACTTGAAGATGTAGAATTGATTGCTGCTCCAGCCGTGCCGGGGCAGCGCATTGACGCTGAGTTGATTTTCCTTCCGCAATTGCCGGCAAGCACACGTGAGTTCAATAAACCGATCTTGCGCGGGATAAACTTTGTCTTCGGGCATTTGCCGGTTTTATTCAAACCATGGATGTTTATTCAGGCAATCGTACTGAACCTGCTTGCCCTCGGCGCGCCGAAAATACGGGTGACCTCGGAAATGGCGAATAATATTTCCGCGCTTAATGATATGAAAACGAGCGTGGTTCCGCAATACGTCTTCGAGATTATTAAAGGGGGACAAATATCCTTTGATGTTCTTTCCCGGGAAAATAACGGCTGGTTCGCATGGGTTAAAGGAATGATCTGGGGCCACCATATCGATCTGCAGGCTGATCAGGGCGATTTGGTGTTTTATCTCCCGAATTATGTGCTGGCAAATCTGATTCAGGGCAAAAACGCTGAGCCGGGCACGCCGGCACGCCGGCGTTACCACCAGGCTCACAGGCTGGCAATGAATATGGTGGCCTGCCAGACGCGAGTATGTATCCGGGAAAGAAAATCCGGAGGGCATCGTTGGGCCGTAAACGCGAAACTTGCAAAGGAGATGGCAGGAGCGGCATTTTTAGGCGGATCATTTGCCGGCCGGGCATTTAACCGCTGGTTATTGCGTAGGAACCCGGAAGCTTATTTAATGGCGCGGTTTAGATCCGAAGATAGTCAATATCAGTCCTTACTTGGATCTTTGCTGAAGGATAAACATAGTGAACTGCGGGCAGTCATGCCGCACCAAGGCATTTCCGATATCCAACTATTCCAAAAACAGATGTTAACCGCGCTCATGGACGTATTAGGAAAACAAGAAAAGGATTTAGTCTTACTGCAGGATGTCATACGCTTCATGAATCGGATATTGCCGGGGGAAAACTTTAAGGCAGGAACCATCAAGGGCAAGGTGTTTAAGTTGCCTGATGTTTTATTGCGGGAAGGCGAACTTAAAAGAGAATATTATTTCCTGCTGGATTATTTAAATAGCTTTCCTCAAGAAGTATTTGTGAATCAGGAAAAGAATCCCATAAACCAACGTCGCTTCCTTCGGTCTTTAAAACATGCAGCCTAGGAGCCTGGTGGGGGCGTGACAGCCCATTGAATATCGGCATGAACTTGAAAGCACGGGCCGGCATGGAAGCCGGCCCCTACGGATATCTGAAAAGACGAGTTGGTTTTCGTAGGGGCGGAGTTCCATCTCCGCCCTAGAGGGTTAAAAGCCCGGGCCGGCATGGAAGCCGGGATCTACGGATATCTGAAAAGGCGAGTTGGTTTTCGTAGGGGCGGAGTTCCATCTCCGCCCTAGAGGGTTACAGGCCGGTTCCTGCCTTATTTCTGCGCCTTGCGCATAAGAAAGACCCCCAGCAACCCAAAAATTATGTTGGCAATCCAGACGGATAACAAGGGGGGCAGGGTTCCGTTTTTACCGAAAGAACTACCTACGGCGATAAAGCCGATATAGAAAAATCCGGTTAATAAGGTTAATACGAAGCCGATAGCCACCCAGACCATGGCCCTTTTTCCGGTGGGGAAAATAAAGGGCAGGGAAACGCCCAGCAGAGTTAAAATGAAATTGGCAAAGGGAAAAGAGAGTTTCAGGTGAAAATTGACTTCCTCCTTGCGGGGGTCGCTCCCGGTTTCCTTTAGTAAATTGATGCGGTAACGCAGTTCCTTCAAAGTCATGGCGAGTAGTTGGTCGGCGTCTTTTTCTTCACGGATAAAATCCCCGGGGGCTTCTTTAAAAGGCAGGCTGAGGGAATCAAATTTCTTGAACGCCGTGACCACTCCCCGGGAATTAAAGTGGCGCATCACCCCGTCCTCGAATATCCATTGGCCCTCGAGCCAGCGGCCCCGGGGCGCATCCAGTCTTCGTTTGATGGTCTGGCCAGGCCTGAATTCCAATAAAATCACACCAAACATATGACCGGCCCAGGCATCCAGATGTTTGATATGCAGGATTCGTCGGCCGGAAGCGCTGCGCGTAACCCCGTCCCGGCGGGAACGAAATGATTGATCAGCCTTGTGCTCAATATTCACCCGCTTAATATGATGGGCCCGGGGATTGGTATAAGGGATTACTACTTCATTAAAAATCATGACCATTCCCGCCATCAGCAAAACCGCTGCCAGAATTGGAAAGGCTGCGCGGTAGAAACTAATGCCGCAGCTGCGCATGGCAATCAACTCATTATTCCTGGCCAATTGCCCCAAAGCAAAGAGCGAGGCCAGCAAACAGGCCAAAGGCAGAACCTGGACCAGGAAATAAGGTATGCGGTAAAAATAATAGAGAATAATCAGGGAGAGGGGCGGGTGATGATTGACAAAGGTCCGCATTTCATCCACTAACTGGGAAATAATGTAAAGACCGATGAAAACCAGGATAGTGAAAATCAGGGGTCTGAAAAATTCCTTTAGGAGATAACGGGAAAGGGTACTCATAGCATTTTTTTTCCTTTAAACGGCCGGCGCACCAAGAAAGGGGGGCGCTCCTTTAGAACCCATGCCATGCCGTATAGACCGGTTACGATTAGCAGGAAGTTGGGGAACCACATTGCCCAAAAGGGCGGGATGCTGCCTTTGGAACCAAGGGTTTCACCCAGGGAAAGAAGAATATAATAGAGAAATATTAATAGCACGCCGGAAAAATAGGCTAGGTAGCGGCCGGATCGCGGCGCCAGTATTCCCAGAGGAGCTCCCAGTAAAAGAAAAGCCAGGCAGGCAAAGGGAATTGATGATTTTTTATGATATTCCACCTGTAGCCAATTCACATTTTCGCCCTTGCTTTTCTGCTTCCGGATTTGCGCTTTGATTTCAGCCAGGGACATTTCCCGCGCGCTTCTTCCGGCGTTTTGATTTTTATTCGTTAACGCACGGTTAATATCCAGATCCAGGAAATTAGTGTGGAAGTCGATACGGGAAAAAGACTCAGGATCGTCCGGTGGTACAATTTGCATAAAGCCGTTTTCCAGCTTGAGCACTACCCGGCGGTTTTTATCATCAGTGATCAATCGGCCTTGCTGCGCTATCAGGGTACGGATAGGATCATCCGGTGAGCTGCCTTTTATAAAAACCACAACATTCTGGAGTTCTCCGGTGACAGGGTTTTTATCTCCCACGCGGAAGACATATCCGTCAAAATCTTCAACAAAGACATGCTCACGAATGACTATGGCAGCCCGCTGGCTGACAATATTGAAATAAAGATTGCGGTAAGCGAAATTAGCCTGCGGAAGAATGGTGTTATTGAACCATATCATTATTACGCTCAAACCCGCGCCGATTATCAGGACGCGGACCACCAAGGGAAGCATGGAAATACCGGAAGCTTTCATGGCCATGATCTCCTGGTCG
>DAOVYW010000154.1 GCA_030635415.1 Candidatus Firestoneibacteriota bacterium | reverse complement strand
GTCCGGCAGGGAAAGATTACCGGGCCTGAGCATTATGCCGGAACCGGTAAATTTCCCATCCGCCTGGAGGGAATAGAGACCGCCCAGCTTTATGAGGCTAATCGTGAGTCAGTGCAATCCTTTCTGAACCAAGAAAGTCAGGGGTACTGCTGCGATTTGCGCGAAATCCTGGAAGAACTTAAACCCGGCATCTATCAGGCATCCTTGCTGAAGTTCGATAGCCGGCGTACGGCTTGGCAACAAGGAAAAATCGGTTTGCTAAAATATGCCGCCCATTTGTATAGGACCGGGCAGAGACTTGGTATAGAACTAAGCCCGTATGTCAATCTACGCAATTATGTAGGAGAGCGACAAAAAATATTTTCCGCCAGGATTAATCCGGAAGAATTTTATAGTGAAATCGAGGTCTTGGACAGTAGGATCCGGCGCGGACTCTATACCAGCCAGGTGCAGGAAGAACTAGACGATCTCTCCCGGCGTCTGGATATGATCGAGAAGATGATTAATATATCAATCCCAGCCCAGGAACTGGCCGAGGTCCGGGCCCGGCCGGATAAGTTCGCTATAGCGCGTTTTATGGAATTTATCCGTTTGCATGATTTGGCCCGGGAACTTATTCCGGATCCGGGAATCTACATGCTGGATAAGTATTTACAATCCGCGCTGGATTTCTACCAAGTGGCAGATGAGCGCAGCCTGCACTTTGTCAAAAATCTTCTGGGCCTCATGGACCAGCAGGGAGAAGAGATCGCGGTACTGGTGAGCGGCGGGTTTCATAGTGAGCATATTCTTTCCGAACTCAGGCAAAAAGGAGTCTCGCATATCTCCATAAACCCCCGGCTCAGCCGGACGGACCTGATTAATCCCTACTTTTCATTATTGCAGAATCGCCGGACTCCTTTGGAAAAACTCCTGGCCCAAAACCAGATAATTTTCCAGGTAGAGAGCTTTTTCTGGCAGGGCGCGCATAAAATCATTCCCCCGGTATCGCAGCTTCCCCAAAAGGTGCGGGTTTTTTACGATGAGCTCAGCCTGCTTTTCAAGGCCCTGACCCTGGCCCGTGCGCTGCGCCAACAGGGGGTGGTAAGTTTTAAAGATATTTGGCAGGAATTCCAGACAGCCATGAAAGAGTATAAAGCTGATACTGATGCTATTACCATTGTCCCGGAGGAGTTATCCCGGGATATGGATAATATCCGCCAGGCCTTGCAAAACAAATTATCCCTGCCCTTGCTCCTGCCTTTTCACCTGGCCAATGGAAAACCGCTCACGCTTATACTAAGCCGGGGCAAAAAGCAGACAGAGATAAAAGATTTGCAGCCACTGCATGCTTTGCAAATCAACAGCACCCATATAGCGGTTTATAATGAAAAATCCGAGATAGTGCGGACCAGGATCACGCAATCCGTCAAGCTGGTCCAGCCGATGGATTTCCTGCAGCTCATGGGAATGTTCGGGATTATAGGCAAAGGCATGCAACTGGCCATCCGGCTGGGGCATAAAATAAGAGAGATCACGCCTTATGTAAGGCAGTTCTGGGAAAGGACCAGGCAATTAACGAAAAGGGCCGGGCTGGGCCGGCTGGAAGTTGGCTCAGGGACTGAGACCGGCGAGGGCCGGCCGGATAAAAAAGAAGAGGTAACTCCCAGTAGACCAGAGCATGCCATGGCTGGAGAAATAGAAAAATATTTCCGCAGAATCAGCGCCGGCATTCCCTGGGAGCTTTTCCAGCGGATTGTAATTACGGCCGGCATTCTGGGGCTCTATCTGTGGGGGCGCATGATTTTGATTCCCGGGATGGATCCGGCGTTGGTTACGGCCTTGTCCGGAACCTCGCCTTTGGATATCTTTAACCTTTTTTCGGGCGGCGCTTCAGCGCAATTTTCCATCTTTGCTTTAGGCCTGACTCCTTATTTTATGTCCGCCTTGATTCTTCAGCTGGGGACGTTTGTTTTTCCGCAATTGAAAGATTTAAAGAAATCAGGTGAAACCGGACAACGGCAGCTGGAAAAATATACAAAATGGTTTTCCGCAGGCCTGGCAGCAGTGTCAGCCGTGGTGATGGTTCAGGCCATGCCCCTGATATTTGGAACCCTGGCATTGCAATGGAGCGGGATCCTGGCGCTGACCCTGGGCTCCGTGGTTTTGACATGGTTTCAGGCTCAATTGAAAGAGCGGGGCATCAGCGGAAAAAACGGTTCTTTGCTTCTGGCATTTATCATGCTTTTGGGTCTGCTGGAAAACGCCGGGCCTGTCCTGGCTGCGGGTCTGCTGACAATGTCATCCCTTACGCTGATTATCGGCTTGCTGGCCATATTAGTCATAGCCATTGCCGTCAATACGCAATATATCAAGATCCCCGTATTATTTTCCCGGCAAAATCAGAAATTGTCCGAACAGCAGCCCGCTCAAAAATATTTACGCTTCAAGCGGGATTACCAAGGGGTCATGTCCATGATTTACGCTATGGCCGCGGTCGCGCTGCTCTCCATGATAGGATTTGCCATTTCTCCGGGAAGCTTGAGTTTTATCCTGGTGGTCGTATCAGTAATCATTATTTTCTGCCTGGCAGGGACCAGACTTTTCCTCAATCCGCAGGAGATCACGGATAGTTTGCAGCAGCGCGGCGTGTATATTCCCGGTATTGCGCCAGGAACTGAAACGCGCAGCTATCTTTCACAAGTAGTCCGTAAAATATCCCTAAACAGTGCCATGGTAATCATCGCCATGACTTTATTGCCTGATTTCATCGGTCTAAGCGGTGTGGGTATATCCATCATGATTTTGGTGGGTTCAAGTGTTGGTGCTTTCAATCAGGTGCGGTCTTTATTGGCCAAACATCAGGCAAGAGTAGAGAACCTGGTTATACAAAAGCAAGCGCGGACCCGGATAGGCCGCGCACTTTCGCTTTTGCTGCCAATAGGTGTGGTTGCGGGTTTGGTAGGAGTGTTTTACGTATTATGGAATGTGTTTAGTTGGGGATTTGCCTTTATCAGTATCAGCATCAGCCTGGGATTAGTTTCCTGGATTTTTACGGTGGGGGCCGGATTGATTATAGGCGGATGGATGGTCTATACCCTGGTGATCAAATCCCGGCTTGAGAAAATCAGCTCGCGCAGATTAGTGGCCAAGCTGCGCGCAGAGGCTGACCAAGTGGACGCGCTGCGAGTTAAATTTAAGGGAGAGGATTTAAGCACGCTCAGGCAGATGGCAGACAACATGCGGGGGCAATTTAACGGCAAAAGCCTGACTGAGAAAGAAGCGCTGCTGAGCCGGATTCGAGACCAGGCCATAGCTTTGGCCGCAGTAGCCATCGAGCAGCAGCAACGCGCCAAGGCGGCTCAGGAGCAGGATCCTGTGCGGCGCCAGCTCCTGGAGAATTTCACTTTTCATCCCAATCAAATCATGGAAGCACTGGCTTTTACGGATCTTCGTCAGCAACAGGGATGGTCAAAAATCATTCGTTTTTTCAAACTGCTGGGATCACCGGGAATTTCTGTCCGGGAACTAGTCGGATACGCTCTGGGGCTGAGCACGGGCCAGGGCAAGACCGAAGCTGCCGCCCTGGCGTTGTTTACAATTTCTTTAATGGGCGAGGGCGCACATTTAATCACGCCTAATATTGATTTGGCTGAAGGACAAGGAAAAAAAATAGCGGCCTTGCTCGGCCCCCTGGGGGTTCGAGTCGCGATAACCGGAATTTATGATCCCCCAACCCGTCAGCCGGCAATACGCATATGGGATGAAGCGAAACAGGAAACAGTGATGAGTTTTGACCGGGCCTTGGCTTACCAGGCTGATATTACTTTTGGGCTGGAACAGACAGTTAACCATGATTATCAGAATATGCTCAGTACGCGGGACCCTTATTTCCGCATAGATGATGAAGGCCATGTGACTTTTTTGGTGGAAGGAATTACCCCCCGGGTGACTGGTCAGACGCCAGCCGGATTGGATCCTGCCGAGCAGTATAAAGAGGCCTTGGCGGAAATGGTGCGTGACCTGGAACCCGGCATGCTGGTGGTTGATCCGGCCAGCCAGCGGATTTCATTAACCGCGGCTGGTCAAAGTTTACCCCATGCGGAACAGTTTGAAGAATTAACTCAAAATCAATCTGTTTTTACCCGCCTCTTGTTGGCCGAGCTCCTCGGCCGTTTGGAAGCCGAGCAAAATACCCGGGGACAAAAGTTTTTTCACGTAAGTTACGAGGCGCAGGCAGAAACAGCTGAACTAAGTTCCAAGGGTTTAAAACGTTTAGAAAACGAATTCTTAGGCCTGCCGGGAAATACCCATTTAACTGATTATCCTAATTTGCAATTTTTCCAGCGAGCCGCTCTGGATGCCCGGTTTTTCTATCAAAACATCCAGGCGAAAGCCGGCAGCGGAAGTTCCCGTCCGGGAGTAACTGAATATATTTTAACCTCCGGGACAGAGGAAGCGGATGACAGTTTCCAGCTTGATGTTCAATTAATCAATGCTGAGACCGGTCAGCCCATGCCGGGCCAGGAAGTGCCCCATGGTGTTCACCAGGCGCTGCAGGCCCGGGAATATTTGGCTGAGCCGGATTTACAGAAACGCGTCCGCATACGGTTTTCAGAGGTTTTGCAGAATCAAAGCCAACTGCTGCCGTCTGAATTCGCGCTCCGCTACCGTTGGCGGCATTTAATGTCCGCCACACCCGGCGACAGCAACGAGCTCAAAGAAATGAAAAAAAGATTGGGATTGCGAAGTTTACTGCTCCCCTCGGATCAAAGCCGGACCCTGGTGCGGGATAGGTATCCTGACCAATATTATTTTCGCCTGCATAAACAAGTGGATGCGCTTATGCGCGTGGTCTGGGAGCATAGAGCTTTGAGCGGCATTATGATGAGCGTGCACTCGGAAGATAAATTAAACCGGTTACTGGCGCAGCTGCCGGGGGTCTTCAAGTATAACCAGGGAATGCAGGTAAGAATACTCGGGCCGGAGACACCGGATGAATTGTTGGGACAATATGTTCGAGATGCCAGGCAGGCAGCTGAAAAAATACGCGCCGAGTTGACCGGGGCCGAAGCCATTCCCGATTCCGCTGCCCGGCGTGCAATTCGGGACATGGTTTTGGACAAATACCGGCATGATACCCAATTGCTCACTTTGTGCGTGATAAATTCGCGAACCACTCCGCAGCAAAAGCAGGCTATACAGGAAATTGGGAATCTCCCTTTTGTGGTTACCCTGACCACGGATATTGCCAATTTGGGTTATGATGTTTTAGGCGAGGATATGTTGTTAATCCATGCGGAGTCCGCCAAAAGCCAAAAGATTAAAACCCAAACCGGGGGACGGGTGGCGCGCCAGAGTTTAAGGGGGTTTGAAGTAGAAATTCAGAGTATTGAGGATGACGCGATATTACAAAAATATTTTTCCGGTTTTTGGGGAGAATTAATAAAGCAAGCGGACGAATATAATCTTCTGGGCACGAAATGGGGGGCACGGATTGTAAAAAAGTCGATCAGCGCTCAAAAGCGTATTTCTCAGATTGCCACCGAGGCGCGGGAAAGTTATGCCCGCTATTCCCAGCCGGTTCAAGCATCGGATATGCGACGCCGTAAACTCGAAATGCAGATCAACGATTTTACGGAAGCAGAATTTGAGGAATTCGTGCAAACGAACATTCAACAGGATCTCGGCGGACTCGCTTCCCAATATCTCGGACAGACCGTGATTCGCCAGGCGCTAAAACAGCGCTTGGCAGAAATAATCTTTACACATACCCGCTTCCAGGATCACACCCAATGGGATTTGGAAGCCTTGGGCCGAACCGTTTCCCGCGAATTTTCACCTGCCATTGGTATAAGGATGCAGCAAACCATTCGCCAAATAGCCGAGGATAATAAAAATAATTCAGCGAATATATTAAGGGGACTGAAGGCTCTGCTACCTTTAAGGATCAATGAACTCTCAGACCAGGAAATGGTTGGCCAAGGGTTTCGCATGCTTAGCCAGGCTTTGGCGGGACGCGGTTTGCACCTGGGACCGGGT
>DAOVYW010000251.1 GCA_030635415.1 Candidatus Firestoneibacteriota bacterium | reverse complement strand
GCAAAGGATATTCTTTAGCGCGTAAGCTGGGCATTCCGCTGGTAAGGGTGGGTTTTCCCATACATGACCGGATTGGCGGACAGCGGATATTGCATCTCGGCTATCGGGGAACCCAGCAGCTTTTTGACCGGATCGTAAATACGATTATTGAAAATACCCAAGCGCAATCTGCGGTTGGTTATACTTATATGTGAGGATTAATACTATGAATACTCATCCCTGTTTTAATGCTGAGGCGCGGCATAAGTACGCCCGGGTGCATTTGCCCATAGCCCGCGGATGCAACATTCAGTGCCGTTTCTGTAACCGCAAATACAGTTGTGTCAATGAAAGCCGGCCCGGAGTAAGCAGCGCGGTTATTTCTCCGGCCCAGGCTCTGGAATACTTTAATTTAATTAATGAAATCATACCGGATATTTCCGTGGCAGGCATAGCCGGCCCGGGTGACGCCTTCGCCGCTCCGGAACTAACCCTGGAGACCTTGAGACTTATACGGTCTAATTATCCGGAAATATTGTTCTGTATCGCGACTAATGGTTTGAACATCATACCTTATATCCCGGAACTAAAATATTACGGCGCGACGCATATTACTATCACGATTAATGCTATAGATCCCAGCATAGGGGAGCGAGTATACACCTGGGTGCGTGATGGAGATGAAATCCATAGGGGCTATGCAGCCGCGCGTTTACTGAGTTTGCGGCAGTTGGAGGCAGTGAAGCAGCTCAAACAATCCGGCTTCACGGTTAAGGTAAATTGCATACTGATTCCCGGGGTTAATGATGCGCATATCGAGGATGTTGCCCAAGAGGCTGGCCGGCGGGGAGCGGATATTTTTAACTGTATGCCCCTGATCCCAGTGGAGGGAACTGAGTTCGAGAATCTGACACCTCCCTCCCCGAAACTGGTTTTTGATATCCGGCAAAAATGCGCCCAACACATAAAACAGATGTATCATTGCCAGCGCTGCCGCGCGGACGCCGCCGGCCTGCTGCATGAAAACCGGAATGCGGAGATAAAGGAAATACTGGCCCGGGTGTCATCGGAAACGCGGGCGCCGGTCGAAATGGCATGTGCAAAATAATTTTATGAATATCTGTTACGGAAAGGTTATTTTCCTAAAGGGTTGTCATACCCGAAAGATTTTATCGGGTATCCAGTGACTTTTAAGCCTTTAAAAATTAAAGCCGCTGGATTCCCGCTAAAGGCATGCGGGAATGACATAACTCCAGTAATAAGAAAAAAGCTTTCTGCAACAGGAACTATTTAAAAGGAGAATGTTTATATGAGCATAAAAAAACCTAAATACCATTTCTTTATATGCTGCAGTTTCAGAGCCAGTGGGGAACCCCAGGGGATTTGCCATAAAAAAGGGGCGGTTTCTCTGGTGCAGTATCTGGAAAGTGAACTCGCTGACCGGGGAATTACCGATGCTATGATCTCCACTACCGGGTGTTTGAAAATGTGCGACCAGGGTCCGGTCATGCTGCTTTATCCTCAGGCGCAATGGTATGGAAATATAAGTGAAGAGGCCATTGATGAAATTCTGGATGCCCTGGAAGAAGGGACCGTCGCGGAAAAATATCTTTTAACCTGATATGGGGCAATGTCCGGGTATTATTATCAGACCAGCCGCGCCAGCGGATATTGAGGATATGCTGGTTTTGTTAAAAGAGCTGTTTGTGATTGAAGAGGATTTTACTTTTAACGAACCACTTCAGCGGCAGGGTTTGTCCCTGCTGCTGGCAGATAGTAAAGATAGATGTGTCCTGGTAGCTGAAAGAGCTCGCAAAGTTATTGGCATGTGTTCTTTGCAAACGGTTATTTCAACTGCCGAAGGCGGGCGGGTGGGAATTGTAGAGGACATGGTCGTGGCCTCCTCCTTCCACGGCCAAGGGGTCGGTCGCAGGCTATTGGCAGCCATGGAAGAATGGGCCTGGAAGCATGGCCTGTGTCGGCTCCAACTTCTCGCGGATAGCGGGAACTGTCCGGCGCTGGATTTTTATAAAAGCCAGAACTGGACAAATACACGGCTTATTTGCCTGCGGAAGAGGCTGTAGCATCTAAAGTAATTCGATTTTTGCAAGTTTGCTTTTTCGTCGCTGTCGCTCCTCGCAAAGACAGCAGAAAGGGTTTTGCAGCAGAATCGGATGTTAAGACCGTCCCCCTCATCGCTGTTTTCTCTGAGTCTAGATAATCTCCACTGCTGCATATTTGTAATATAATAGATTAAATCAGCATTAATGTAATTACCTGAAAATTGGATATATTATGAACAGTCTAAACTTATTCGGGAAATCAGTGAAAAAGCCAGGGTTTTTATGGATTGGGGCAGTAATGGCGGAAAAATATTTCCGGATACAAATTGGCAGGCTTTTTGCTATTATAGTTATTGGGAAGATAAAGAACAGAAAGAAGGCTACTATCATGAACGAATTAAGAGAACAAATACTTAAAGTTATCGATAAACATAAGCTGCCGGACGGAATTGTGCGGGTAAGAGCAAAAGTATTATCGCCCGAGGAGGCAATAGGCAATCCTGAGCATAATGATTATCCCATACAAAAAGGCCGGGAGAG
>DAOVYW010000192.1 GCA_030635415.1 Candidatus Firestoneibacteriota bacterium | reverse complement strand
CGAGGAATCCGAGGATGAAAAAAAGCCGGGGCCAGATCCTATCCCGGTTATTGCTCATTCTGAGGCCAAATAATCCCAGCAGGAGGAAAGGATGTCCCACCAGAAATTCCTTAACCCGGGGCCGGACCCCAAAAATTCTCTCCAGTGCTTCCCGAAAATCAAGTTCTAATTTGCTTACCGGAAACCACGCGGCATTTCCCGACCGGGCGGCCAGGATAATAACCAAGCCGATTATCAACACCAAGGCGGTTATGGTCCAAAGCCTCCGGCCTTTTTTCCAACGCTCCTGCCACCAGAGCGCATCCGTAATCCGGGGAAATAAATAAAGCACGGCTAAAAACACAGGTACCAGATAAGCCGCCTTTACCCCGGCAAACCCGTCCAGGCGTTGAACAAACTCCGGGTGATAAAGCAATACGGCAATGCTTAATCCGGCGGCCAAACTGCAGCCGCTTATGAACAAAAAATCCCGGCCGGCGTATAACCAGTTGGATAAAAAGCCGCTTTGGCTTTTATAGTTCTCGTAGACCTGGCTGATACTCAATAAGGGAACCATCACAGCTATTATCAAGGCCGCAATTTTGCCCCCCCAGGCTGCTGACCCTTCCCAATGAATTATAAAGATGCCTAAAACCAGTACCAACGCGGCCACGCGGAAGTGAACCAGTTTTAATTTGATGATAAGCACTATGTCCACTGCTTCTTCCCTGCCCGTAAAACCTACCGCCCAGAGCGCGGCCCGCCAGGCAAAGAGAAAAAAAAGCGCTCCTACGCAGAGATAAATAAGGTTCATGGCCGGATTTCCGGTATGTATCCCGCGCTTCCGCTCAACAGCTCCAAGTTCAAATCCCCGGCCCAGCAGGGCGCTTTTCAACTCGCGGATAAAATCCAGGCTTTGGTTAAAATCCCAGAATTTCGGCGGATCAATGTAAAGCAGTCCGATGCTCCGCTCTTGCGCCGCCCGCACTAATCTCCTCAGCAGTCGCTGTTCGGTAAGCTTGGCGGCAATCCGGCTGGAAATTAAATGCGCCCGAAACAGGCGGCAGGATTTGCTGGTACGTAATATTTTTCGACCGGCACGCGGGAGCGAAAACTCCGGAACCGCAACGTAGGGTTTGCGCAGCCAGGAAGTATGCAAGTATGACCTATAAAAATCAGCCGCCCCGCCGCCGCCCATCCAGTCAGGAATGACTATCTCAGGTTGTAAGGAATAAATGTCCTGGATAAACTGGTCAAGATCAGAGGTCTGTCCCCAATCCCCGGCCGGCAGCCAGAGAGCTCTGCGAAACCCGGGAGGCATGGGGCCGGAGGGAATCTCCATGATATATCGTCGGGCATCCAGATCAAGAACCGGTGATGGCAGATCCAGATCGAAAATATATTGAGATTCACGCAGGCGTATCTTCAAAGCGGACATTCCGAACTGCCCGGTAAGATAAACCGTAGCCTTGCCGGCCAGCTGCTCATCAGCCAAGCGGATCTCCAGGCGGTCAGGTTCAGGGTGCCAAGCCTCGGCCAGGCCGTACCGTATCATATGATCCAGAGTATAGGGCGCACGTACCAGCGTTGTAACCCCGGCCTCCAGCAAGGCCGCGGCCGCATGGGAATCCCAGGCCGCTGCTTCCAGCAAACGGGCTTCCGGAAAAGCGATCTCAACCCGCCGAACTTCTGACTCGATATCCAGCCGTTTAAGCGTTAAGGCTCCCACAATGCCCAAGGTGACGGCTATTATCACGGTGACCACCAGGCGTTCAATCGGACGGGGTCTGGGAGTACTCATGGCGTAGGCGAAGCAGAAGGTCTTGGTTTAAAACGCCGGGCCTGTTGCTGGGCCCATTTGGCGCGCTTGTGCGCCTCAAAATCTTCTGAAAAAATATGGCGTCCGGACGGACGAACCACGAAAAAAAGATACTTAGTTTCCGCCGGATAAGCCGCCGCCTGTAGGGCCGAGAGGCCGGGACTGCAAATCGGGCCGGGTGGCAAACCCCGGTGGCGGTAAGTATTATAAGACGAGCGGGTATACAAATCATCCCAGCTTAAAGCGCCGCTGGTACGTCCCTGGCTGTACAATACCGTGGCGCAGGATTCCAGCCGCTTATTACTGCGAAGCCGGTTATAGAAAACCGAGGCTACGCGGGCCCGCTCTTCCGGAACCAGTACCTCCCGCTCGATAATGGAAGCCAGGATGACTAGCTGGAGAAAATTGAGTCCCTGCTTTTTCCCCGCCTCCATGAACCCGGGTTGCTGCTTCTCCCAAAACCGGACCACCATACGCCGGGCGATCCGGCGGGCCGAAAGGCTTTTCACTAAATAGTAAGTATCGGGAAATAAAAATCCTTCCAAATTATCCGCCGGTACATTCCATAACTTGGCCAGGGCCGGATCGTTGACAATAGCCATAAAAGCTTCCGCCTGGACCAAATCCTCCTGCTCAAGCTTTTCCGCGATTTGCCGCGCGGTAAATCCTTCGGGAATAGTCACGGCATGTTTTACTACCTCTCCGTTTGCCAACTTCCCAGCTACAGTTTTCATGCCGGGACGGGCCGGAAAAGCATACTCCCCGGCCTGGAGTTCGCGTGCCCGGCCGGTCAGAATGACAAAATATCGAAAGAGCCGGGCATTACGCACTATACCGGCCGCCTGCAGACGTTGGGCGATTTGCGCGGTTCCCTCCCCGGAAGGAATCTCAACCACACACTCCGTCCGGACCGAGGTCCCATGCCACAAATAATTTATCCCCGCCATGACCGCTGCTGTTGCCAGCAGAAAAGCCGCGGCTCCCAGCAGCCACCGCCGGACGGAGGGAGTAAGATTACGGATAAAGTTTTTCATGTAAACTCCGTTGAATTGTAATGGATTTTTTATACCATATTAAACCGCTTGGCGCAATGACCTGTAATGATCCTATACTCTATGCCGGTTTATCCCGGCTCTTTCCCAACGCCTCCTACACGGCTAGTCAAAAAGCTCTAATATTTTACTAGTAGGATAATAATACATCCCACGGCCCTGTTTTTTGCTGGTTAGAAATCCTTTCGTTTGGAGTTCTTTCAAATCTTTTATAGCCGTTAATTTTGAAACTCCATGCACATTCTTATGCAATTTAGGATGGGTGCGTTCTTCTTTGTTTCCATTGAAATATTGAAGCAAGTTGATCTGGCGCAGGTTTAAATTATATGTCTGCTGCGCTAATTTACTCATACCTTTATTTTCGAGAGTTTTTCTTTGGATATACTTTTTAAAATCCTTTACCGCCGCCTGAATTTTACGAATATTAAAATCAATAAAATAAGTAAGGTCCGAATCATCTTGTTCACTATAAATATATGCATCTCTATATTGAGCCGGCGATTTTTTTATTATTTTCGAAATAGGTAAATAGGCAAAAGCCCAATAGCCTTTTTTAAGCAGATACCAATAAAAAAGCAGCCTGGCTAATCTGCCGTTTCCATCCTTGAAAGGATGAAGATATCCTATCCAAAAATGCAGCATAATCGCTTTTACAACCGGATGAATAAATATGGTTTCTACTTTGTCATTGGCAAACTCCATCAATTTGTGGATTTCCTTCTCAACGAATTCCATTCTGGGGGGAACAAAATATATAATATCGTTATTGCCAACTACGATGTCATCACTATCGCTTCTAAATGCACCCTGCCCGTTTTCTTCAAGTGTATTTCGGGTTATCATTTTGTGCAATTCAAATAGCAGATTAATATCCATGGCCTTATTTTTATATTCTTCTTGAATGGCCTTCATACTCAAATAATTATTTAAAATCATATGTTCAGAATGATTTATAGGTTTTCGCCCTTCACGTAAAAACCCTTTAGCTTTTTGCCTGGTAGTTACCGCGCCCTCCAGTTGCGAAGAAGCAATCGCTTCTTCCATAATTCCCCTTGAAAGAAATTGATGTTTTTCAACATCCTCTATGTCTCTGGGGAATGAAAACAGTTGGCCGCCAGTATGTAAATCAATCTCATTAAAGAAACTTTCATATTGTGGTAATTTGCTCCAGTAAAAAAATCCATCTTCTTTGTTTTTTATAACACTTTTTATTCTTCGGGTTCTTCTTAATAGTTTTATTGCTTCCCAAAATTCCTCAGGCGAAATATCCGATGGATTTTTATATTTAATTCTATCCCAATAATAATAAACCGGTGTCTGTACTTTTTGAAAATAATCCGAATATTTTCCGCTCTCTGCAAAAATAATATTTATAAGACTTTCTGGATTTATATCAATTTTTTTTGGTTTTTCTAATATAAATATCTTCATGGTTTCCTCTTAATGTAAATTTTCAATTACCCTTTTTACTTTAAATAACTGCTAATTTATTCCTGTTGCAGAAAGAGTGCTTTCCCCGCCATTGATAAGCAAGAAGCCCCTTCTCCTAAATTCCACTTCAAGAGAGTCTATCATTTTTTTTGTGTAAACAGAATTACTCCTCATAAGGTTTTTGGAAACCGATCAGCAAAAATTATCGCAAATTGATTAAGTGCTTCTTTCCAACTTCTAATCGGCATGGTCCATTTTTTAGAAATATTCCT
>DAOVYW010000141.1 GCA_030635415.1 Candidatus Firestoneibacteriota bacterium | reverse complement strand
TAGTCCATTGATAGGTTCCCAGACTATTTATTTTTTGTGCATAAATATCATAATCAGAAGTTGCATTGTCCCGAAGATCCCACCAAACGATAATTGCACCGCCTGAGTTGTCGGATATAAGTTTCATAAAACGTTGATCATCTACAGCCTTGCAGATGACTACGCCATTTTCCTGCCACATGCCTTCAGCAAATGTTATACTACTTACAACCAAACAAAAAGCTAGTATAAATATCCAGTTTAAAATTGTTTTCATGAACAAAGCGTTCTCGCTTTAATCGTTGAGTTGACAAGAAATTGCTTTAGATGGATAGTTTAACAAGGATTGGAATAGTACGTCAACGACAAAATCTGTACTGTCAACCCAAAGTAGAAATGTCCTATTTAAAAAGGAATTAAAAGTCAGCGGGAGCGCTGCCCGTTTATTTCCATGTTTGCCAGAAAATATTGCCCGGCTGGAGAGTCACTTCTACCGCCCCCTGGCTTTTGGTATTCAACACTATTTCGGAAAAATCCTTCAAGCGTTCCAGTGTTTCCCCATCAGGTAATCCAAAGGGATTGCGGTTACCTGGTGTTACTACTGCTACTTGCGGTTGGGCTTGTACTAATAATCCGCATGAACTGGAATTCCGCGCGCCATGGTGTCCGGCTTTCAGCAGGTCGCAGGTGTTATCCAATAACCACTGCGCTTCAATATCGTCCGGACTGTCTCCGGTAAAAAGCAGCCGGCCGGCCGGCGACTTGATCCATACTGCCAGACAGTGTTTATTATCCCCGGCCGTTCCTCCCCGTGGCGGCCAGATGCTCTCAATCTCCATGCCCGGGAATATTTTCAGGCTCTCGCCTCTTCTTAAAATCAAATGCGAGACCTTCCCGCGTCTGATGGCCTGTTCTATGGCTTTGACCCGCGGCTTGGCTGAAGATCCCAGTCCGGCGCTGATTACTTTCCGGATACGAAAAAAATCCAAGGCCGCCACTGTTCCTCCGGCATGATCCGCATCCGTATGCGACAGCAGCAGGGCGTCCAGCCGATTAATGCCCCGGCCGGCCAAATACGGTTTAACCCGCCATAAAAATTCCTGTTCCGTGCCCACATCAATCAGTATTCTGGTTCCCTGCCCATTCTCAATTAAGGCGGATTCCCCTATTCCCAGGGAAAGAAATGTTACCCGGGTTTCTCCCGGCCTGGGACTGGGCGGCCTGAAAAGCGGGTAGACTACTATTAATATTGCTCCTAGTAAAAGTCCGGTTATTCGAATTCCTTTATTTATTTTTTTCAGGGCGTGCTTTTTTTCTTCCAAGGCGGAATAGTTTTTCAGGCCTGATTTGTCCCCGGCGGGAGATTTAAACCCCAGAAATAATGCCGCCGCAAAGTAGAGGCTCAAGGTCCACCATCCGGCTCCCGGCCAAAGAAAAATCCGTCCTCCCGGTAATTCCCCAACCAACTGCGCCACTCCGGTTATTCCCCTGACAGCCCAGCCGGCCAACCATCCGACTGCCACGGCCCCTTCCGGCCATATCCACACCAGCAAAGCGGCCAGCAATCCATTAACCACTATGGCACTCAACACTGGAATAGCTATCAAATTCGCAGCCACGGAAACCGGAACCAGACTGTAAAAATGATAAATTGTTAAAGGCGCGGTTCCCAGGCCGGCTGCTCCTGAAACCAAAATGGAATTTAGGGGCCAACGAATTATAAGCGGCTTTTTTTCCATCCTCCGGATTAAAGGTATTATTACCAGTATGGAGGCCGTGGCGGAAAAAGAGAGCTGAAATCCCGCGTCTTGGCATGCCAGGGGATTATTGGCCAGAAGAATCAGGCCGGCCAGGGCCAAACCGGACCCCGGATCTCCCCGCCGGTCGGCTAATCCACTCAGAACCATACCGGCTATCATAACCACAGCTCGAACTACCGGAGCTTTTCCGCCGGTCGCCAAAGCCAACAAGCCTATGCCCAAACATCCGGCTACCAGGGATATTCTTTTCGGGACCCGGAATACTCTGAGTAATCCGCACAAGGCCCCGAATACTATGCCCACATGAAGCCCGGAAATCGCCAATACGTGCGCCAGACCTGAGGCCGCCATATGCTCGCGCTCCAGCCCGGAAAGCCCGGAACGGTCTCCGGCCACCAGCGCCCTAACCATGCCTCTGGCATCCGGGGGTATGCTGCGTTTGATACCTTCCACTAAAACACGATGCAGTTTCCCCGATGTCCAGCCCGGCGAAAACATCCCGGCTAAGCGCTCGCGAACCGCGTCCCCGGGTTTCATGCCTTTTAGGCGGGCGCGAATGCCGTAACGGTCCAGAAAAGCGGCGTAATCAAACTCGCCCGGATTTACTGGGGCATCCACTCCCCGCAGCCAGCCCCTTACTCTTATATGGTCACCGGGATTCCAGGCTTTGGCCTTACCCGGCATGGAAAAACGCACCCGTCCCGAGACAGAATATTTTCGCCCTTGCCACTTCGCCTCTTTACACGCCAGCACTCCGGTCCAGTACCGGCCCGTCCGCGCCGGCTGAGCCAGACCGCAAAGTCTTCCTTGTAAAACAATATCCCTTCGGGGAACCCAGCGTGAAATATCATCAAGTGAAACACATCCCGCTTGTATGGCCAGCCCAGCATAAAGTAAAAAGCCGGCACCCAGCAAAAGCGGCAAAGCCTGTGAAGTATAACGCTGCCATCGAGCAGCCATAGCCGCAACCAATGCCAGGCCAAACCAAATTCCGGGAGAGATTGTAGATAGATATGGACCGAACAGGCATCCCCAAAAAGCCGTTGTTGCCAAAGGGATAAGCGGACGCTGGATAAACCGGTAAGTAGGCATACTGGATTAGACAGAAAACCAGGGGGAAGCTTGCAGCAATTCTGCATGTTTTGATATTTCTTTTTTAAAAGAAAATTCTTCTTACACTTAATCCGTAATCCGGGACACTCTTAACTTGTGATTCTGCTGCAAAACCCCTTAAGATGTCATTGCGAGCGACCGGAGGGAGCGCGGCCATCTGATTTTTTCCTTATAAAATCGAGATTGCTTCGTCGCTACCGCTCCTCGCAAAGACAGTAATAAGATGTCATTGCCCTAAAACCGAAATAGAGAAAAGCAATTGGGAGCGACTGCAAGAAGAGGCGGCAAGTATACCGTTTGTGTAGGGGCGTTTAATTAAACGCCCCTACCGTGTTGCTGACAATGATAAAAATGAGATCATCCAAAAAGTTGATTTCTCCCCGCAGCAAGCTACAGGAAATTATAAGTTAAATATTTATAGTAGGAAACAATTATTATTTATCCGCCGGCAGTTTTTGGGGTTGCATCAGGACTACTTTATTTTTACGGGGATTTGCAACCGCCAGTGATCCATCCGCAAGGGCTTTTATAGTACCGGGACAGAAACCGGTTTTAATGGTTCCGATGATTTTAGCTTTCGCGACATCGATAGCGACTACCCGATAGGAATCCTCACAGGAAACCCAAAGGGTATTTCCCCGGGCGGAAAGCGAATTCGGTTTGCGCCGTACGCGAATACGCGCTCGCTCTTCTAATTTGGCCGTATCCACCAGTGAAATGTCGTGAGATCCGTAATTTGATACGCAGGCCGTGTTTCCCACTAAAACAATCTCGCGGGGATAGATGCCTATCGGTATCCGGGCGATTTCCTCTTTTTTAGCCGCATTAACTACGGCTATCGCATTCTCGCCTTTCAAGGTCACATAAGCCCTTGACCCACTGCGGTTAAAAGCTACTTGCTGAGGATAACGTCCCAGCTGGATTTTATCCTTGAGCCTCAGATTTCCAGCCAATAGTACATAAAGGGCTGAAACTCCGTCACAAATCCACAATTCATTCTGGTTCGGACGCAAAGCCCCCCCGGCCAGCGTAATTCTACCAGTACCCAAGCTGCGTCTTGCTCGGACCGGATTTCCGTCTAAAATCGTCAGCGTATTTTCTCCGGTATGCAGACAGTAAATCCTCCGGCGATTTAAATCCCGAATCAACCGGTTCGGCCCTTTTCGAACCTCCAGCCTTTGACTGACGGAATGATCCTCCAGATTGATTTCACATACCGAACGGTTTCCAAAACAACTTACCAACAAATTCCCCGCGCTTAAACTACTGACAAAACCCCGCGGATACTTATCCACGGATATGACATGGGTATCGACCGGCAGTACCGGGCTTTTATCTTGAGCGCATCCGGCAACGCCCAGCAGTAAAATCAAGGCCGCGCTTATCATTTTAACCACTGTTAAAATCCTTTCCCGGAGAGGGAGATTTTATCTCGGAATTATGCTGCTAGTTCTATCTAAAGGCTGCCACCGCTTCTTGCTCGGTTTCATAAGTTAAAATCAAGTTATGAAAAGCCAGCATATTAAAAACATTACTGACCTCATATTTCATCGCAAACAGCTTGATATCTCCATCCTGCTCGCGGGTTTTTTGAAGCAAACTGACAAATAACCCCCAACCCGCTGAAGAAACGTAGGTAACTTCCAACATATTAATTAGTATTTTAAAGTAATTTTCGCGCAATAACCCGGATAAATATTCATCCAGAATCAAGGTAGTGCCAGTATCAATAACCCCTCTGACTTCCACTACCGTGATCTCGCTGTCCTCCTTACGTCTGATATTAATATTAATGGCCTCGTCCCGGCGTAATGTCATATCCTGCTCCCTCCCTTTCTTGCTCAAATTCACTCCACTTTCATGCCCACTACTGCAATATCATCACTCTGCGCAAATTTTCCGCAAAATTTGTTAAGATCGTTATCCAGTCTCCCAATAAGGCCCTCGCCGTTCTCTTGATCGGCATGCGCGCGAATGGAGTTCATTAACCCCTCTATTCCGAAAAGCGCACCCTGGGGATCAACCGCTTCCGTAACCCCATCAGTGTAAAGGATAATTGCATCTCCCTGGCAAAGTGTGATTTTTCGTTCCTTGGCTAATCTATCAAATATGCCGCTACCGTCCAGACCAAGGGGCAAACATGCCGGCTCCAGAGTAAGCTCCTGGAACTTTTGGCCACGGGGGTGCCAAACCATAACCGGATTATGTCCCGCCGAGGTATAGGTCAGGGTTCGTTGATTAATATCCACCACCGCATAAAAAAGGGTGATAAATAACCCACTCCGCAAATCGCTCAACAACAACCGGTTCAGCTCCCGTATTACTCCAGCCGGCGAGAGATCACTGAAAGCCACGGTTTTTAGCATGCTGCGCGCCACACTCATTAACATGGCCGCCGGCACTCCTTTCCCGCAAACATCCGCCACGGTTATTGAAAAGTGATTCTGGTCCAATTGGAAAAAATCGTAGTAATCGCCCCCGACTTCCTTGGCCGCCCGGTAAAGGGCGCCAAAACTAAAACCTGGGATCTGGGGAGTCTGCTTGGGCAGCAGCATATGTTGGATCTGATGGGCGACCTGAAGCTCCTTTTTTATTCTCTCCTGTTCCAGCGCCTGCTCCGTTGCCACCTGCAACTCCCGAGTCATCCGGTTAAAGGTCACTGCCAACTGACCCAGCTCATTTCGCCGCATCTCAGGTATCCGATAATTCAAATCGCCTTGTCCGATAGCCTGCGCGCCTTTGCTTAGTTCGGAAACAGGCCGCAGCATCAAAGTAACCAACACAATAGATCCCAACAAGCCGGCCAGCAGAAAAATACCGGCTAGTCCGGCGGCGTTCTGCCAAGCTCTGGAAACCACCTTGTCAATGGCGGAATGCGAAACTCCGATATGCACTTCGCCGATTTTGGTTTTACCTTCCAGAATCAAGGGAATGCCAATATCAATAACCCGGCCCGCTTGTGGATGCCGCCAGGTATGAGTCCGGGGACTCGGCCGGTCCAGGGGATATAATCCCGGGGGACGCTGATATGCCTGGCCGATCAGGTCTGAGCGGTCCGAGGCAACCAGGCGGCCATTCCGGTCTACCATCAAGGCGTAGACCATATCCTCGTTTTTCATAACATCGGCTACCAAGGTTGCCAAAGTAAGCTTGTCATTGGTTAAAAAAGGATCAAGACTGTGGGCCGCCACATACTGCGCCAAGGCTATACCCCGAAGGGTGACTTCCCGTTTCAATGCTTCCCTCTCTGATTTCAGAATAAACCAGGTGAGAGTTGCCGTAGTCATTGAGAGGAGCAGAACAACCCAGATTGTAAATTCCATCTTCAGACTGGATGTCTTATCCTGATTATTTTTATGCGTTGACATTAATACTCCGCCCGCTCTCGCCTTTACGTGTTAGTCACACATACTTCTCAATATACCTTAATTATACATTGGGAGCACCGGAAAAGTCCAGCCTTTCCAGTTGTTCTGGACTCTAAATTGAAATAGTTGGTTCCTGTTGTGTAGTTTCGGGATCTTGTTTCTGATGACAACGGGGACAAAACTATTGTGGTGGGAGGCGTGTTCCGCCATGGGCGTCTCTATCCCGATAGCCCTTGCCTTTTTAAAAAATTAACCGCCTGTTTGGGGGCGTTCTTTTTTACACCAAGTTTTAAAATCAATAGATAGATGATTCCGCAGGAATAAAATATCCTCTGCCGGTCAATAGCAACCATTGATTACTTA
>DAOVYW010000063.1 GCA_030635415.1 Candidatus Firestoneibacteriota bacterium | reverse complement strand
TTGCTTGATAATACCATTTTCACCTAGCAGGTCCTCTGGATTTTTGTAGTCTCGCATTAGTTCTTCTAAAATCTCATCTCTCACAGCCATAATATTTCCCTCCGTTTTTTTTATAGCGCTTATTCTAACTTCTCGGAGTATAGCTGTTTACACAAATTATATTACAGACTCTTGCTGTAAATTCTTCAATAGTGTTTCTTGTTTTATCGGAAAATTATATTTATCCAAATATGACTCCATAAAGCAGTTAAAATCATCTATTGAAAGTTCATCCTTTTTCTCGTTATAAAAAAAGAAGGCAAACTTAGTAAGAAAATTGATATACGTATCTATTTCATCGTTTTTCACTCCTTGTTTTCTCAAATACATGTATATAAAAGCCTGATAACAGTACCCTTGTGAAGTAATTTCTTGGTCAAGTGGCTTTCCAAAAGTTTCAGAAGCACTAATGACAGATAGAATAAAAAAAGGATGCGCGGGCATAATACCACTACCAATAACCTTGCCTAATGCGGTATTAACCAATTCCGTTGTATTGTCAATATTCCTGTATATCTCATTTTCGTTATGACTAACATCGTTCTTTTTATCTGTTAGGTGTGTCCATTTCTTAATCAATTCATTTCTTAATGATGGGATAAATTCTTTTATTTTAAAGTGAGTAAAAGATTTAATAAGATTCTCATCTTTAAAATTCAAGCTATAAATATCATCAACAACAACAATCTGATGATCATATGAGGATAAATCATGTATATGTTTTTCCTTGCTTTTAGCAAAGTGGAAATCATCTATGATCGGAACTATCTTCCGCTTGTCAATTTCCTCTGTTGGAAGTATCCCGTATTGTTCTTGATATGCTTTTGATATTTTATTTTCTATCTTTCCTTGATACGGATTAGTTTTATCAGAGATATAAGAGATATATAGGGGAACAAAGTTTTTCTTTCGTAGCTCGACAAATATTTTCTTACATAAGCTTGTTTTTCCTGACTGGTCTTCTCCTGCTACAAGAATTTTCGGATAATCATAAAAATCTTCTATTAATTTCTCTGCGCTATCTTTTTTCTCGTATTCTCTTAAATCATCATATTTTTCTAATTCGGGATAGACAAAAATGTCATCCAAAAGGACTTTCTCTTTTTGGGAATGGGCTTTTGCTAATAACTCTGTGTTTTGTAGAAAAGATGAAAACTGTTCTGTAATTATTAGTTGTTTAATTTTAATCTCTTTTTCAATTACCCCTTTAATTCCAATATACACATCATGCCAAGCGGTGTTGGAATCTGCAATGCCTGAAACCGGCTTGCCGTCGATAGGTAAAACCAGCAATGAAGAAATTTCTTTGTCATCTAACCATCCACATGCGGATAAAATAACTGGGATAACTGCAACCCCTTTCTTTTTCCTTAATTTTAAAGCGTTCTTTTTTTCTTTTATACAAGCGGATGATGAAAGAAAGTTTGCAGAAAAAAACAAACAAATAATATCTGCATTTTCCAAATTATTATCTATATTATCTTGAAAGTCTTGACCTGCTATTATTTTTCGGTCATACCAATCTTCTATTAAGCCATTATTTTTTAATGGGGCAATATGTTTTCTGAACTCATCGATATATCCCTCGTCAAGATGCGAATAGCCAATAAAAAGCTTTAATTTTTCATTTTGTTTCATAGGATTCTTCCTCCATTTTTCTTTCCTCTTCCCCGCCTTCCTCATTGGCCATGACAACAGCATAGCCTTTATCAGATAATAATTGGGTTGTGATTTCCGTTCTGGCATCGATTGTGATCGGATTGATTAAATAGCCCTCGCGAACCCCGGCCAGCAAAGAATAGCGAAAGGTCGGATCACTGTCCAGGCAGCCAAAGGTAGTATAAGTATCCAATAATTGCCTTTGTTCTAAAGCCCGCGGATCACTATTGGCAAGATGCTTCATATCCACATTTTTAAGATAATTTTTCGGGGTTGCGGTTAGTCCCAGTTTATACCCGATAAAATATTCAAAAACCGCGCGGCTATTGCCGCCGATTGACCTATGTGCTTCATCAGAGATCACCAGATCAAAATCCGTCGGGCTGAACAAGTCTTTATACTTATTATTAAACAGCAACGACTGTACGGTTGAAACAACGATTTCCGCCCTGATCCAATCGTCTTTATTCTCTTTATAAATCACACATTTAAAATCATTTTTAAGGTAATCTTTAAAATTTCTCCTGGCCTGATCTTCCAATTCCAGACGGTCTACCAGAAATAATACACGTTTAGCATTACTTGTGCGTAAAAACAGCTTAATCACTGCTGCTGATACCAGTGTTTTGCCTGTGCCGGTTGCCATTTCGAACAGAAACCGGTCCTTTCCTTGCTTCACAGCATCTTGAATAGAACGAACCGCCCGCCTCTGATACTCGCGCAAAAAACGCAATCCGCTATTTTCGATAAACTTTTCTCTCTGCGATTCATCCTGCCATTGCGGGTCTTTGTTGTAATTCTGATTCTGAGTGATGGCAATATAATCATTGCCGACTTCTTCCCGAATAAGCGCATCCCGGTCGGGCGTGAAGGCTTGTTTATGCTGAATGGAAGCTTGTGCGGGAAAGGTCGTGATAATATGAGGGTTATCTGTTTCAATATCCCAAAAATAATGGATATTTCCATTGGATAAAATCACAAAGCGAACGTTTAAAGATTGCGCGTATTGTCTGGCTTGCTCCTTGCCGTCCAGCGGACTTTTATCTTCCTTCTTTGCCTCTAAAACAACAAAAGGAAAACCGTTTTTGTCTAAAAGAAGAAAGTCGATAAAGCCGTTTTGGGTTTTTTCAAAATCTTCCCCCAGCTCATTTAATGCCCGCTCGCTTAATTTGGCATTAACTTCCAGAGCAATATTAGCCCGGCCTTGACTGGAATCAAAAAAGCGCCATCCGGCATCTTCCAAAAGTTTGTTGATTTTGATTCTTGCTCTCGCTTCTTTTAACATATCGATCCTTGTTATCGGAGGACTGTTGCTGGGCAGTTCGTTTGACCTCTCTGGTCATGCCCCCTCTGAATTACACCATACTCCAGAGGATGACAAACTCACGGAATCTGGCTGAAAATGCCTTTGGGTGACCGCTCCCATTATGTATACCACTTACGGGACGTAGGGGCCTGAGCATTTAGTCGCTTTTAGCTATTGTCCGCCACGCCAGTGAAAATCGGAGTCCAGAAAAAGCTTTGAAATTCAGATTCATGGATACCGGCTTCCGCCGGTATGACGGCAAAACAACAAATAGTCCGTCTAAATGCTCAAGCTCCTGGGGGCGTTTAATTAAACGCCCCTACAACTGCCAGTGATGTCCGAACAAGGGACTGATCGATTACTACTATTTTCCCCACTGCGATATGCCGGAAGCGTTCTTTCCCATATCCAAACGATGAAGACGCCGGCGGGCCTCGTCGCGCATAGCCGGAGGATATTCATCCATCACGGTTTTATATGCCTGGCGTGCGGCCGCCTGGTTTCCCAGCTTCTCATAACAGTTACCCTGATGGACCAGGGCATCAGCCGCCAGGAATCCGCCGGTGTAATCGTTGATTACATCGGTATAAGCCGCCACTGCCTCCTTCCAGCGTTTAGCTCCTTCCAGTACTTTTCCCCGTCCCAACCGGGCTTCGGCATCCCAGTCGCTCTTGGGATGGTTTTGGGATATCTCCGCATAAGTCTTAAGCGCTGCTTCCCAATCTCCGGCCTTATTCCGGCTTTCAGCAATTTTTAACCCGGTCCAGGCCTTTATAACTCCACCGGATTCCTGCATTCGCAGGCGCTGATAGGTCGCAATGGCCTGAGACCATTGGTTTTGTTCATAGTAAAGATCTCCCATTCCTATGAGAGCCTGCTGGATTAGCGACGGGCTTACATTCTTCTTTTTCAGGATTTTTTGATACTGGGATATAGCCGCGTTATACCTTTTGGCCAGAGTAAGACGCTGAGCAGTTTTAAAATATCTTTGCATAACTTTGTGAGGGTCCCCCCAACCGGTAAAGTAACCATATCCCTGAACCAGGGTTAAAATTAAAAGAACTCCTCCCAAGGTAATCAGCCAGAAACGACGCGAAGCCTGGAGCGTAACTTCAGGTCCGCGGGACATCCCATCGGATTTTGGTGTTGTTGGAGCCGCGTTTTCCGGTTTGGCCCGGTGTGATGATTTTATGCTCGGTTTAGCGGATTTCGACACTGCTTTTTTCCTCCTCAGTTATTTTAATATCGGTTGCGTAAAGAGCAAAATCCCCTCCCTTGATGGGAGGGGATTAAGGTGCTGCCAGCCAGGTCTCGCCCCAGCACCTGGACCCATCCGGCGCCCGGCCCTGGACTACTATCTGATAGCGTCCCGGAGTCCAGACTGCGGTTAAGGGAATTTGGGTCGTAAAAGTCCAGGTTCTCCCCTCATCCCTGGTCTTGAAAGGTACTACCGGAGAACCGGGTATATCCAAACGTCCGGTAACCGCCCGCGTTCCCATTGGCGCTTTAACCTGGATAGTCACTATGCTCCCAGGATACACGGTCTGTGGTGTAATGTTAACTTCCAGGGACTGCGCAGGTTTCATTAGTCCGGCGCATCCGGTAGCTGCCAGCATCGCCAGAGAAAGTATTACCGCCTTGAGCTTCGGGCCTGGCATTACTCCTCCTTGGCTATGGCCCGAACCATATCGGCTTTGCCGACAATTCCCACCAGATTGTCATTGTCTATTACCGGCAGCAGGTGCCGTTTTTTTTCGTGCATAATAGTGGCTATTTCCTGCAGGCTGGCGTCCGGTGACAGGCTAATTACCTCACGCGTCATAATATCCCCGACTTTTCCACCGATAATTTTTTGGAGTTCGGGCTCATATTTATGCGGACTTTCCAAATAAATAACCGCGTCAAAGATGGTTATTACCGTAGGAAGATGTACCGCGGTATTTCGGAAAATCAAGTCCCCTTCCGTTGCAATGCCTGTCAGCCGGCCGTTCTGATCAAGTACGGGAGCCCCGGAAATCTGATGCTTAAGCAGGAAATGGGCCAGCGCTTTCACGCTGGTTTCCGGCGTAACTGTTAAAACTTTAGTAGTCATAATATCTCGAGCCTTAATATTTTTCATATTTTCTCCTTTGTTTGTTCTTGCTCAGCACATTGTCAAAAAAATTTTCATATTTCTATTTTGGTGGGGGCATCCCGCGCAATTGCCGGATGACCAGGGGAATAGCGTCAGCAACCTCCCGCGCGCGAACCCCTATCCCACCGGGATCCGGACCCGCTAATTCCCCGGCCCGGCCGTGCAAATAAACTGCCAGCGCCGCCGCATCATATGGCTCCAGTCGCTGCGCGGACAGGGCGGCTACCGCGCCGGACAATACATCACCGGTTCCGGCGGTTGCCAGGGCGGGCGTTCCGGCCCCGATGATTCTAAGCCGGCCTTCCGGATTTGCCGCTACGGTATGAGGCCCTTTAAGCAGAATGATTGCCGCATACCACCGGGCCAGTTCCCGGGCTGTGGCCCAGCGTTCGGCCCTGATTTTTTCTGGCGGAACTCCCCTCAGCCGGCCGGCCTCTCCTTCATGGGGCGTTAAAATCAAGGCGGGAAGACGGCGTGACCGCCTGGACAATTGGACACCGGCCAGGGCATGCAAAGCGTCGGCATCAACTACTATACTTCTAGTTCCGGAAGCCTCCCGGATAAAGGCCCGGACAAGATGAAAAACCCTGGAAGTCCTTCCCAATCCCGGTCCTATTACTATAGCATCCTGCTCCAGGGCCATGCTCAGCAGGTGTTTTATTGCCGCTCCGGCTAAATTCCCATTTTTATCTGCAGGCAAAGGACAACATATTTCTTCCACCACATGTTGACGAACCACCATATCTAAGGACTCAGGATAGGCCAGGGTAACGTATCCCGCGCCCGCTCGTATGGCTCCCTGCCCTGCCAGCAGTAATGCTCCATGATATTGGGCTGACCCGCCGATAATTAAAACCTTGCCCGCCGTACGTTTATGCGCGTCTCGCGGACGTTGAGGCATAATAGCGGCCGCGTCCCGGGCATTGAAATACGCCGCGTCATCAGCTTGGGGATGTAAAAGTTCCTGCGGAAATCCAATGGAATCAACCGCCCATGCTCCAACCCAAGCCATGGCTTCCGGTTGGAAAAGCCCCTTTTTTGGCAGTCCGAAGGTCAAAGTAAAGTCAGCCCGTACTGTTGGCTGCCCGGCCTCGCCGGTATCCGCATTCAATCCGGAAGGCAGATCAGCGGCTAGTACCTTTACGCGCATGGAATTAAGCGTTCGTATGACACTCGCTGCCGGCTCTCGCGGGGAACCGGCTATTCCAATTCCTAAAAGAGCATCCACTACTAAATCCGCATCCAAAAACCGTTGCAGGGTTTTTCCGGAAAAATCATTGTTTAACTTTATGATTTTTATTTTTTTCGAGTTCAGCCGCTTAAAATTAGCCGCGGTTTCCGGCGCCATTCGGCTCTTGGTCGGCAAGATAACGGATACATCCATCCCGAATCCGGCTAACCGGCGGGCACAGACCAACCCGTCTCCGCCGTTCTTTCCCCCGCCGACTAAGACTGCCACTTTAGGCCGCGGATTAAATTCCAGCATAATTCGGGCTTGCTCGGCCAGACCTCGTCCGGCGCGCTCCATCAATTCCAAACCAGCCATACCGTATTTGGCGACAGCGGCGGCATCAACCGCCTGCATCTCCCGGGTGCCAACAATTTTCAGCAATGGTTAAATCTCCTTGAAGCGGAGCGCATTATTCGAATACTCACGTTACTTCCGGTAAATAATTGTAATCTCAACCCGGCGGTTCTTTTTCCTCCCAACTTCCGCCTGGTTGCTCTCCGTCGGCTGCTTACTTCCCCGCCCCCAGATATGAATATTTCGAAGCGGAATTTTATAGGTAGCAGTCAAATACCTTACCACACTATTTCCCCGGTTCTGAGACAGCAGGAACCCTCCCTTTTTCTCGCTGCCGCCGTCGGTATGACCTTCTACGATAATTTTTATATATGGCCTGCGCTTTATCTTGCTAGCCGCATTTTTCAGAATTTTCATACTAGCGGACGTCAGGTCTGAAGAACCTTCTTTAAAATATATCAGCGGCAGCTTTGCTTTAGTCGCATCCTTCCCGGTCGTCTTGGCCAGGGCCGCCGATTTCTCCACTATTTTACCGGTAAAATGTCCCGCGGTACCATCTTTCATCAGCACTTCAAACTCATAGGTACAGAAGATCGTCTCGGAAAGAGCTCTCCCCTTATGGTCTTTACCCCGCCATTCAATTTTTCCGGGAAATCCGTCCCCAGAGAAACCTTTTACCCGCCGTCCCTTCGTGTCTAAAATCTTCATCCCCCAACGTTTAACCTGCTTCCGGTCTCTCACTTTCAATTCAAAAACCACTTTTTTAATTTTGGTCTTTTCGCGGGAATTCAATACACTTTTTACTTTAACTTGAATCGGTTTTCGTTCCACCAGCCGCGTAACTTTAGGTGTTAAAATCTCGTCCATCTCTTCCAGTCCCGCCACTTCAACCAGCTCTTCGGGTTCCTCCGAGATTTTTTTTCTGAGTTTATCCCTGGGCGGCGCTTTTTTCTTCGCCGGTTTAGATGTTTTCTTTCGGACTTTCTTTTTAGGTTTTGCCGGCCCGGCCGCTACTTTTTTTACTTCCCGCGATTCAAAACCGGCCGTAAAGGAGATACGGTGAGTGGTTCCCAGCACACCAAAAGGCGAAAGCGCATAATCCAGGGCAAAACTCTGATAGTATACACTTAACCCTGCCGTGAGCCCGGCCATATCCCCTCTTTGATTAATCTCTGAAATCTTGTATCCGACACGCCCAGCTAACACGCCAAGATATTTATACTCCAGACCCAAATTCGTATAAAACGGTTGGTCCAGGGGAAACGGCACATTAATATCCATCACCGCTTTAAAACCGTCTTTTGGGGAACCTCTTGAAAAAGGCAGATTGTAAGCCAAGCCCAAGCTGAGATTGAGCGGCAAGTTATAACCTTCTAAAGACATACCCAGATTCCGGATCGTCACGCCGGCGTCCAAACCCTTGATTACACCCATGGTCTGTAATCCCAGATCCACGGCCAGGGCTACACTGCTGAAAGTATCAATATTTTCCGAAATTATTTTCAAGGTGCCGCCCAGGTTGCAACCCGGCAACCATTGCCGCGTGCCATACCCTACTGAAATAATCATGGTATAAGGAGTGAATTTCTCGTCCCGCAGAAGAGGGTATCCGTTGGGGTCCATATCGATTTTTTCAAATTCGCCAAAATTAATATAATTAATGTTCATGCCGATGCTGCCGTCCTGGAAAGGATGAGCGTAGCTGGCGCATATATGCTGAATTTCTCCCAGCCAAAAATTATGCATATAGGAAACCTGGGACATTTGGATCTGAGCGAGTCCGGCAGGATTCCAATAAAGAGCATACACATCATCAACCACCGCCGTATGAGCCTCGCCCATACCGGCAGCTTCCGCGCCAATTCCGATTTGCAATACTTTACCGGCAGTTTTTAATATCTCGTCTCCACCCCAGACTGAGATCGGCCATCCCATACTAAGAACAAAAATAATTGGCAAACCTTTTTTTAACACGATATATGAATCCTTTATATTCATAATCACCACCTTGGGTAAGCCGGCATAGTATATGGCCACCAGGCGCTTGCGCCTTCAGTACGTTTTGTCATTCCGGCATTTCGTTACCCCGACATGTCGTTACCCGGAGCTAGATTCAGACTAATTTGGACAGCATAATATTTTAGCAAATAATCCCCAATGGGTCTATAGCAGAATTCGCGGGTGAAAATGGCATTATTTTTTATTCGTGCTGAAAAACCCGGCATAGGTTAACAATAAAGTCCGACCGGCTCCCAGGGTATTGTGTTATTATTGATTGCAGACCTGATCACCTGAAGTTGAAAAATGCCGGGAGATAAATTGTGAAGATATTTATTAAAGCACTAAAGTTCAGGGAAATACTGGTTTTCAGCTGCTGTATTTTTCTTTTGTGGTGGTCTTTGGTTGCAATTTACCAAAATTATAAACCTTTACCCGTTGGTTTAAATATTGCCAGCGAGGTATATCCTGTGCCTTTAGATCAAATCCATTGGCTATTTGATTTAACCTATCCCGGATCCAACCATGAGATCGTAAGGCAACAAGCAATATTTAATGAGATTTTTTCCCTGATTGATCATGCCCAAAATTATATTTTATTAGATATGTTTTTATTTAATGCCCACAAAGGCAAGTCCCAAGAAGAGTTTGTTCCCCTGTCACACAACCTTACACAAAGGTTATTACAGAAAAAATTGAAATCCCCGGCAATTCGGATTGATTTAATCACTGACCCCATTAATCTGATGTATGGTGGCGCGGAGGCTCTACATTTACAAGTTCTGCGAGCCGCCGGCGTTAATGTAATTATAACTGATTTGCAGAAATTGCGTGATTCCAATTTTATTTATTCTTCCCTGTGGCGCATCTTCTTGCAATGGTGGGGAAATTCCTTCCGCCGAGGATGGTTACCTCATCCTTTTGATCAACATGGGGCCCGCACAACTTTGAGAAGCTATTTGCACCTTCTCAATTTTAAAGCTAATCATAGAAAAGTTTGTCTGGTAGATGCGGGGGGGGCATGGAAAGCCATCGTGACTTCAGCCAATCCACATGATGCCAGCGCTTGGCATTGCAATGTAGGTGTTCTAGTGAGCGGTGAAATTTGTCGGCAAATTTATGCTGCTGAGCAAGCTATTGCTCAAATGTCCGGCAGTCAGCTGCAATCTCTCCCCGAGACTAAAAGGATAGTATCTAAACCAGAGCAAAAACCCATGGCTCAAGTTCAGGTTTTAACAGAAGGCGCTATAAAAAAGAGCTTGCTCACCTTGATCAACCAATTGGATTCCGGCGAGAAACTATTCATGGCCATGTTTTATCTTTCTGAACGAAAAGTGATCAATGCTTTGAAGCGTGCCGCTCACCGGGGCGCTGATATCAAAATCATATTGGACGCGAATAAACACGCTTTTGGTTATGAAAAAAACGGCATCCCCAATCGTCTGGTCGCGCATGAGCTCCATAGCCAGGGTCAAGGGAATATACAAATTCGCTGGTATAACAGTGGGCCAGAGCAATTTCACACTAAACTTGTGGGTATTAAAAAACAGGATAACCAGCTCACCCTTTTACTGGGCTCTGCCAATTTAACCCGTAGAAACATTTCCAATTATAACCTGGAACTGAACCTGGCTATTACCGCAGCAACCAATGCCGCCGGCATGCAGCCGGCGCAAGATTATTTCCGAAAATTATGGAACAATCAGAATAATACTGCCTACACCTTAGCTCTGGAAACTTATGTTGACTCACATTTTGGTAAAAGATTTATTTATTATTTGCAGGAAATTACCGGATTGTCGAGTTTTTAGCCCTAAATCCTAAGTAGAAAAGCATAAATCGATTTCGAGGCATAATTAGTCGATCTTGAAAAACACAAAAAGCGGTGTAAATATTGAAGAAATAGTAAAAAGGGCATGTTATAATTTGCAGGAAATCACGCAAAAAAGAAAGGATTCCTTGCAAAATGCAACCACGAAAAAAGGAGCATAAACCGCA
>DAOVYW010000199.1 GCA_030635415.1 Candidatus Firestoneibacteriota bacterium | reverse complement strand
CCTTCTGTGTGGTATCCTTCATCTGTGGCTCCTTTCTTTTTTTGTTTTGCTACCGTGCCTTATGCCGCCGGGAAGCCGCTCTTTTCAATTTCAACTAAAAACAGTATATTATCAAAAAATTAACCAAAGGATAGAACCATGGGTTGTCAGGAAGAAAAACGAATTATCCTAAAAGTGGCTTATAATCATTACCAAGGCGGAAAATGGAAACGCGCGCTGGAGGAATATAAAAAACTTGTGGCGCTGGATCCCATGGATTTTCTGATCCATAATATGATAGCCGAGATTTTTATTCACCAGGGAAAAAAGGAGCAGGCCATCAATGAATTCATGAAAGCCGCTAACCTGCTGCGCGCGACCAATAGCCTGGATAAGGCGTTGCAAACTTTACAACATATTTTAAAACTGGAGCCCGACCATGAGGAAACAAAAACCAAAATCGAGGAAGTGATCCGCGTCCGTTTGGTGGAAGTGGATGAATTTATTCGTCGCGGATCTTTGAAAAACGCTGCTGAAATATGTGAAAGTCTGGCAGAAAAAATGCCCGGCCTTTCCCTGGTGGAAGACAAAATGGCCGAGATCAAGACCAGGAGGATGAAGCAGCAGGTCCAGCGCGCGGAATCCGCCCCAACGCCCGGGGCGGTTGCTCATCAAACCGGATATTCTTCCGGCGAGGATATAATGGAGAAGAATACCGATGTGGTGAAGAACCGCTATGTCATGGCCGCATGGTATGAAGAACTTCAATCCTGGGACGAGGCCGTGGAAGCTTACATCACCATTTTGCGCTTACGGCCGCAAGACGATGCGGCTCGCCGGAAATTACACGGCTTGTATCACAAGATCACCCGGCATGACCAGGCCGCCACGGTTTGGGAGCGGATTAATTCTGAAAGCCCAAGAAGTGTTGCGCGGGCCAAACAGCAGGTCAAGGCCGGTCCGTCGTTGCCGCCGGGCGGGGAAGTGAATAAACCCAAGGAGAAAATGGAAAAACTAAGGATTAAGGCGGAGGAACGGCTGCGGTACCCCGTTAAGGATAAGCAAAACCGGGAAAAACTGCAAGCGGAAAAGATGACGGAAGCTGTGACTGAATTGGAGCCGGCGGCCGAAAGTAAAAAAAATCAGGAATTCCAGGCGAGTATGACCCAGGCCCAGATGTATATCCAACAAAATCTGTTGGTCGAGGCCATGCGGCTTTGTCAACATATGTTGGAACTGGATTCCCAGAATGCGGATGTACGTGGGCTGCTGAAGCAGATCTACGATAAGAAAAATTTGTGAACCATATGCCATTCCAGCTGAAATCCCAGTACCGTCCCGGTGGTGATCAACCGCAGGCCATAGACGCCCTATCCCGTCACCTGCAGAAGGGATCACCGGCCATTACCTTATTCGGAGTCACGGGATCGGGCAAAACCTTTACGATTGCTAATGTTATAGCGCGTCTACAGCGTCCCACCCTGGTTATCTCCCACAATAAAACTCTGGCGGCCCAGCTTTACGGGGAGTTCAGGGAGTTTTTTCCCGAAAACGCGGTACGATATTTTGTTTCCTATTACGATTATTACCAGCCGGAGGCCTATTTGGCCGGATCCGATACTTATATCGAGAAGGATGCCTCAATTAACGAAGAACTGGATCGTCTGCGCTTGGAAGCCACCCATGCCTTGCTGGAACGCCGGGACACCATAGTGGTGGCGTCGGTCTCCTGCATTTTCGGAATTGGTTCACCCGAGACCTACCGTGGCATGTATCTACATCTGGAAACCGGGAAAACCTTGGCCCGGGAAGATTTTCTTCGCCGTCTGGTGGAAATGCAATATCTCCGGGGCGACCTGGATTTTTTCCGGGGACGCTTCCGGGTCAAGGGTGATGTGGTGGAAATTTTTCCGGCTTATGATGAAAAAGCCTTTCGGTTGGATTTTTTCGGCAATACGCTGGAAAAAATCAGCCGCATCGATCCCCTGAGCGGAGAGACACATCAAAGATTGAAAAGTCTGAAAATCTATCCGGCGCGCCACTATGTTATGCCTGAGGCCCGGATCGAACAGGCGGTAACGTCCATCCGGGCCGAAATGAAACAGCGGGTGCTGGAATTGGAAAAAGGCGGAAAAAATCTGGAGGCCGAGCGTCTTAAGCGGCGCACGGAATTTGATCTGGAAATGATCCGGGAACTGGGATATTGCCAGGGAATAGAAAATTATTCGCGACATCTGGACGGCCGGTCACCGGGGGAGCCGCCCTTTACCCTGATGGATTATTTTCCTCCGGATGCACTAGTGGTGATTGACGAATCCCATGTAACCCTGCCCCAATTGCGAGCTATGTACAGCGGTGACCGTTCCCGCAAAAACGCTCTGGTGGAAAATGGTTTTCGTCTGCCCTCGGCATATGACAACCGGCCCCTTTATTTTGAAGAGTTCGAGCAGCGGGCCAGGAAAATGCTCTTTGTTTCAGCTACTCCGGCGGAGTATGAATTAAAGCGCAGCGCCGCCTGCGTAGTGGAGCAGATTATCCGTCCCACCGGACTCATTGATCCCGTAATAACCATGAAGCCGGCAGCCAATCAGGTTGATCATTTATTAGGCGAGATCCGGAAGCGGACGTTTCGTAAAGAGCGGATACTGGTGACGACCCTGACCAAGCGTATGGCCGAAGATCTTACCAGCTACTTGGAGCAAATGGAAGTGAAGGTCAGGTATCTCCATTCGGATATCGATACCTTGGAACGGGTCAAGATTATTCGTGATCTGCGGGCCGGGGAATTTGACTGCCTGGTCGGCATTAATTTGCTCCGTGAAGGCCTGGATATCCCGGAGGTCTCGCTGGTTGCCATTCTGGATGCGGACAAGGAAGGGTTTTTACGATCCGCCACCGCTTTGATTCAAACCATCGGGCGGGCGGCCCGGCATGTTGCGGGTGAAGTGATTTTATATGCCGATACCATGACGGGGTCACTAAACCGGGCTGTTTCCGAGACCAACCGCCGCCGGGAAAAACAATTGGCGTATAACCGGCGGCATAACATTACGCCTGAAAGCATCCGGAAAAATATCCGGACGATCCTGGGCTCGGTCGGCGAGATGGATTATTTTACCATTCCTTCGGCCGGGGAAGCGCCCGGAGAATATCTTTTACCTGAAGAGATTCCCCGGCGGATAATGGCCTTGGAAGCCGAGATGAGAAAAACCGCTGCGAAATTAGACTTCGAACGGGCGGCTGAACTGCGCGATCAAATTGTTGAGCTGAGGAATTTGAATCCCGGCCGGGCTTTTCTGCCTTCCCCGTCTGAGCGAAGATTCCGGAAAAAAAGGACGCGCCGTGTTCCACGTCCGGTGGAGAAGCGAGTCGCCCGCCGGCTGGGCCGGGAGCGATGAACCACATGAACGCCGACGATCTTCGCCGACTTGCGCCACCGGATCTTCCCGGCGTTTATTTAATGCGGGATCATCAAAAGAAAATTATTTATATTGGGAAAGCCGTTTCCCTGAGTAAACGCCTGGCCTCGTATTTCCGCGCTTCCGGCCGGTTAGACATTAAAACCCGGGCCCTGGTTTCCCGGATCAAGAGCCTGGAGTACCTGGTTACCCCCTCTGAAGTCGAAGCCCTGGTGCTGGAAAACAACCTGATTAAAAAGCATAGTCCGCGTTATAATATCCTGCTGCGGGATGACAAGAATTATCCTTATCTTAAATTAACCGTACAGGAAGAATATCCCAGACTGCTGGTTACCCGGAGGCCTTTTATTGATGCGGCACGCTATTTTGGGCCGTTTCCAACCGCCTCGCCCAAGCATACGGCCCGGCTTATTTCCCGGCATTTTCGGCTCCGGTTATGCCAAACCGGTATAAAAGATCATTTCCGCAGGAAGCGGCCGTGTCTTTACCTTCAAATGGGACAATGTGACGGTATTTGCACAGGTGGAGTCCGGCCAAAGATTTATGCCCGGCGCGTTAAAGCTGTTATTGATTTTCTGGAAGGCGGTCCGGATCCTATTTCGGGTGGAATCCGGCACGCAATGAAGAAAGCCTCGGATAGCCGGCAATTTGAGTCGGCAGCCCTGCTCCGCGACCAATTGGATACTCTTCAAAGAGTGCGGACCCAGCCGGTGGTAAGTTCGCCCGGCCGGGAAGACCGGGATATACTGGGGTTGGCCAGATCCCGGGGTTCGGCCACGGT
>DAOVYW010000123.1 GCA_030635415.1 Candidatus Firestoneibacteriota bacterium | reverse complement strand
TATCCTGCCTCTGACGGATAAGCTGCGTGGAGAATAGCCTGTGTCACAAAAATTCAAGCTGTTAATAGTGGACGACAACCAGGACTTGTGTGAAAGTCTATTGGATATCCTGGAATTAAAAGGGTATGAAGTAATGACGGTATTTAACGGCTATCAGGCCATTGCTGCCGTTAAAAAAGAGCAATTTAATCTGGTGCTGATGGATGTTAAAATGCCTGGGATTAACGGCATAGACACCTTGAAGATATTAAAGAAGATCTCGCCCGGTTTGAAGGTGATTATGATAACGGCTTTTGCGGACGATGTTTTTTATAGAGCGGGACTACAGAACGGTGACTTTGAGGTCGTGCGGAAACCTTTGAATATTGAGAGGTTTCTGGCTCTGCTGAAAAAAACGGGTTATCCCGCGAGATGAAGAAAGGTCCCATGGAAAAGGATATCAAGATTCTGATAGTTGATGATGATGATAACATGCGGGAAAACCTGCAGGATATTTTAAGCGAAGAAGGATATAAAATAACCGGCGCGGAATCCGTCGAGACGGCCCGGCGGCAATTAAGGGAAGAATTTTATAACCTGGTACTGCTGGATATTAGATTTCCCGATGGCTCGGGATTAGAGTTGCTCAAGGTAAATAAAAGCCGGAATGCCGACCTCATGATTATCGTTTGTACCGGTTTCGCGTCCGTGGAAAGCGCGGTTGATGCCATGAACCGCGGGGCATTTGCTTATCTGCAAAAACCGCTAAATATGGCCGAGGTAAAGATAACCATTAAAAAAGCCCTTAAAATGCAGAGTGTCGCCTGGGAAAATAAAAATTTACTTAAAAAACTGAAAGAGCTCAGTTTTAAAGATCCGCTCACAAATTTATATAATTACCGGTACTTGCGCGAGCGGCTGGCCTGGGAGTTTAAAAGAGCTCAGCGATACATTTTACCGCTTTCCGTTTTAATGGTGGATATCGATTATTTTAAATCCATAAATGATGTGTATGGGCACCAGTACGGTGATGTGATCTTAAAGGAGCTGTCCGGATATTTGTTGAGTTACGCCCGGGCTAATGACATTGTGGTTAGATACGGCGGCGAGGAGTTCCTGGTACTGCTGCCCGATACTGGAAAAAGCGGCGCCTTGCAATTTGGGAAACGGCTCTTGGAAAGCGTCCAAGAGCATGTTTTCGATCTCAAGGGCAAGCGGATAAAACTTAAAATAAGCATGGGCATAGCCGGTTTTCCGGAAGACGGTTTTGATACGGAATCCGGACTGCTGGATGCCTCCGACCAAGCTTTGCGAAACGCCAAAGAAACCGGGGGCAACCGTCTTTCACTTTTCCAGGGGATAAGCCAGGAGGATATGGAAAAAATTGTGGCCAAGGGTGGCAAGGAAAATGTGGTGGTATTAAAGGGGAAACTGGCGAAAATGAAAAACCGGTTGAATGGGAATTTATTGGAATCAATATATGCTTTTGCCAGAACCATCAATGCCAAAGACAGTTATTTCGAAGAACAGACCGAAAACATAGTGAACATAGTAATAGGAATAGGAAAAGAATTTAAGCTTTCCAAGCCGGAAATCGAAAACCTGCGGCATGCGGCTATACTGCACGATTTGGGAAAAATCGGTATTTCCGATGATGTTTTAAGCAAAAAAACCAAACTTGACGAGTTGGAATACGAGGAGATAAAAAAACATCCGCGCATTGGAGCGGAGATCATCAAATCTATCCAGTTTTTACACGAAGTAATATTTACCATCCTTTATCATCACGAGCGATATGACGGACTGGGATATTCTTCCGGATTGCGAGGCGAGGAGATTCCTTTGGGCGCGAGAATTGTCGCTGTGGCGGATGTATATAATGCTTTAATCACAAACCGGCCGTATCGCAAAGCTTTTAGCCAGGAAGAAGCCAAGCAAATCATCAAGGACGGTTCGGGGACCCAATTCGATCCCCAGGTAGTGGAGAGTTTTCTTAAAGTAATAAAAAAGCTTCAAAAAGCGGTTTGATCTCACCTTTTGGCCGGTTTCCGCAAGGAATTTTTAAAAACACTTGCAGATTGCCTGATGAGTATGCTAATATTTCCACAATTTTCACATGCCTAAGAGGATTCTTTTTGTTCAAATTAGAGGGTTTCCAAAACCTGTAATTTTGGGATATATTAGCTGTTGGTTATAGCATTACCGGCAGTTGTAGGGGCATTTAATTAAACGCCCCTACATTCCGTGGGTGGAATATCTCTAATTTCAAGGGATTGAAAAAACAGCATTACATAATTTTAAAAAAACCAAAGGAAGGGGAGTTAAAGCAGTATGGCAACCAAAATTAAACAAACGGGAAACAAGAGGAAATTCGTGTACTTTTTCGGACGAGGCAAGGCGGAGGGAAACGGCAGCATGCGTGATCTTCTGGGAGGCAAGGGCGCCGGTCTGGCGGAGATGATCAATACCGGTGTGCCCGTGCCGGCCGGTTTTACCATTACTACCGAAACCTGTAATCTTTATTATGAAAACCGGAAGCAGGTGCCGGCCGGGTTGGATGACCAAATCACAGCGAATATTAGCAAGCTGGAAAAAACCATGAATAAAAAATTCGGGGATCCCAGGAACCCCTTGCTGGTTTCGGTGCGTTCGGGATCGAAATTTTCCATGCCGGGCATGATGGATACCATCCTGAATCTTGGGTTGAATGATGTGACGGTTCAGGGATTTGCGGACGCCACCGGCAATGAGCGTTTTGTTTATGACAGCTACCGCCGTTTTATCCAGATGTTCGGCAATGTAGTTCTGGGGATTGAGAAGGAAGCGTATGAAAAAGCCCTGACTGCCAAGAAAGCCGAGCAGGGTATAAAACTCGATACCCAGCTGACAGCGGATGATTTGAAAAGTCTGGTCGTTACGTACAAGGAGATTACGCGGCGGGCAGCCGGCCGTGATTTCCCCCAGGACCCCATGATACAACTGACCATGTCCCGGGATGCGGTTTTTAAATCCTGGAATAACGATCGGGCTATATATTACCGCAAAATGAATGATATCCCCTCTTCGCTCGGCACGGCGGTTAATATTCAGGCCATGGTTTTCGGTAATATGGGGGATGACTCCGGAACCGGTGTAGGGTTCACCCGTAATCCCTCGACCGGTGAAAATCATTTTTACGGAGAATACCTAACCAATGCCCAGGGAGAGGACGTAGTGGCCGGTGTGCGTACACCTCTGCCCATTGCCAAGTTGTCCGAAGAAATGCCCGCGGTTTTCAAGCAACTTCATAGTATTACCAAGCGTCTGGAAAAACATTACCGGGATATCCAGGATTTCGAGTTTACCATTGAGCGCGGCCAGCTTTATATGTTGCAGACCCGCGCCGGTAAACGCACAGCCCAATCGGCTATCCGGATCGCCGTAGAGATGGTGAAAGAAGGCCTGATAACCAAAGCTGAGGCCATACAACGAGTGGCTCCGGCTCAACTTGACCAGTTGTTGCATCCGATCATTGATCCCACGGCTGAAATTAATGTTCTGGCTAAGGGGCTGCCGGCTTCGCCGGGGGCGGTGTCCGGCAAGATAGTCTTTACGGCCGAAGACGCGGTTCGCTGGGCAGAGGAAAAAGATGAGGAAGTGATTCTGGTTCGTGAGGAAACCTGTCCGGATGATATTCACGGTATGGAGGTTTCCCGAGGGATATTAACCGCCCGTGGAGGCATGACCAGCCACGCGGCAGTGGTAGCCCGGGGTATGGGCAAATGCTGCGTAGCCGGCTGCGAGGATGTCAAAATTCATGAAAGCGGGACAGACTTGGAAGTAGGTGGCAAAACTTTAAAGGAAGGCGACTGGTTGACTCTGGACGGCGCGACCGGCCGGGTGCTGGAAGGCCGGGTCAAGACCATGGCTCCTGAGTTGTCAGAAGAGTTTTCCGAATTCATGGTTTGGGCGGATGAATTCCGGAGATTGAAAGTCCGGGCCAATGCGGATATTCCCCGGGATGCCGAGAAAGCGCGTGAATTCGGGGCCGAGGGTATCGGGCTCTGCCGGACTGAGCATATGTTTTTTGCTGAAGACCGGTTGTCCTATATGCAGGATATGATCCTGGCTACCGACGAGCCGGGCCGCCGGGCCGCTCTGAATAAACTGCTTCCCATGCAGCGTTCAGATTTTAAGGGGCTTTTTGACAGCATGCAGGGTTTTCCCGTAACTATCCGGTTGCTGGATCCGCCCTTGCACGAATTTCTGCCCAAGCGGGAAGAACTCATGGTTGAGGTAGCTAAAATTGAGGCCGTTAATCCGCAAGCACCGGAACTGGCGGAGAAAAAAAAGCTGCTGGCACGGGTCCAGGAATTGCATGAACTAAATCCCATGCTGGGACACCGCGGCTGCCGTCTGGGGATTACCTACCCGGAAATCACCGAGATGCAGGTGAGAGCCATTGCCGAAGCCACAGCCGAGTGTACGGCCGAGGGCAATCAGGTAATGCCGGAGATCATGATACCCCTAATAGGCGATGTTTTAGAGTTGAAAGACCAAAAAGTATTGGCAGAGCAGGTAATCCGGCAAGTACAAAAAGAGAAAGGCATTAAGTTCAGCTACATGATCGGGACCATGATTGAACTACCGCGCGCGGCCGTAACTGCGGATGAAGTCGCGCGGGAAGCTGAATTCTTTTCCTTCGGAACCAATGATTTAACCCAAACTACCTTCGGATTTTCACGGGATGACGCGGGTAAAGTCATTAACGCATACCTGGAAAAAAAGATTCTGGAGAAGGATCCCTTCCAGACCCTGGACGTCAAAGGCGTGGGTGCATTAGTGGAGATGGCGGTGCAAAAAGGCCGATCCACCAGGCCGAGGATCAAACTGGGTATATGCGGAGAACACGGCGGTGATCCGGCCTCGGTGACGTTCTGCCATAATGTCGGATTAGACTATGTCTCCTGCTCGCCCTACCGCGTACCCATTGCCCGTCTGGCTGCTGCTCAGGCTGCGATTATGGCCAAGCAGGATGCTAAAAGCAAGTCCCGGGCAGCCAAGCTGGCGGTGAAAGCCGCAGGAGCTAAGAAAAAGCCGGTAAGCAGCAAGCCGGCCGTAAAAAAAGTTGTGAAAAAGGTTGTCCAGCCTTCAAAAAAAGTGGCTAAGAAGGCGGTAGGTAAAGGGAAGAAAAAGTAGGATAGCAACCGTTCGTTATGGCATCACCGGCAAATGTAGGGGCGTTTAATTAAACGCCCCTACATCCCGTTGGAGGCACCCTGGATCCTAAGTGGAAAAGTATAAAATCAATTTTAAGGTATAATTATCATAGTTTTCCAAGAAATGAGCTTTCACCCGAATGGTGAAAAATAGATTGAGAAGTTAGAATATTTGCACCCCTTCGGGGTGTTGACTTTCAGGTACTGGTAGACAATAATAAAAAACCTCTTAACGAGGCTCTAAATAATCCGATAATTCCTATTTGCTTGTCAACTTATTCTGAAAATATCACCCGCTATCTTATCAATTTAATTTAAAAACCTACACTCCTTATCATAACTTTATCTTGTTTATTTTCAAACAACTTTCTGGACTCCGGCTTTCACCGGGATGACAATCAAAAGCACAAAACCATAAAAACTCGAATTGTGGCACAGTCTTACATTAGGCTACCGTAATTAATATGTCGATGTTTTTCAATTTCATTGACATATCCTGAAAACGTATCGATAAAAATAAAAACCATCGACATACATCAAAACATCACGGGCCGGTTGTCGTTGAGGGATGGCGGGATCGGCGTGGCCGCAGGCTGAGCCGGGACATCATCAGAAGCATCTGTATCCGGCGTAGCCTCAATATTTTCGATGGGATTAAGCAGGTCAGGTGATAAATTAAGATCGTAGTCCAAAGAGCCTTCCGGGCCGGAGGCCCTATGAACATCACAGGATTGAGTAGGAGCGGTACCTATGGCAAAAGCGCCCCGGGCCACATGTGATTTGCAGCCGGAATTAGGCAGTAGACCGGAAATATTGCAGAATCTTACGGTTTTCACGCTCCCGGGATAGATGAATTTTTTAGGAGTCCGCTTCCCATAAATCCGTAGCATGAGCTTGGTCCAAATGGGACACGCGACCTTTCCGCCGGTAATCCCTTTTCCCATACTGCGATGGGAATCCAGTCCAATCCAGACCCCGGCAGCATATTCGCTGGTAAAGCCCATAAACCAGGCGTCGGAGAAATCATTAGTAGTGCCGGTTTTACCGCCCGCGGGATATTTGAAGCCCAGGCGGCGGGCGCCATAACCGGTTCCGCGATTAATGACATTTTCAAGCAGATTAGTCATGATGGCAGCCGAAGTTTCATCCAGGACTTCCTGGCGAAAGGGTGCATTTTCTTCGAGTATTTCTCCGGAATTATTTTCTGTGCGGAGAATGCTTATGGGTTCAACCCGGATGCCGCGATTGGGAAAGCATCCATAGGCGGAAACCAATTCCAGCAGATTGACCTCCGAAGCGCCCAGTGCCAGGGTTAAATACGGCTTTAAGGAGCTTTGGATACCGAGTTTCCCGGCAGTTTGAATAACGGATTTTACTCCCAGCTTGTCGAGCAGTTTAACCGTTACTACATTTCGTGACTTGGTTAAAGCGGTTCGAAGAGTAGTCGCTCCCCGGAACTTATTTGAGAAATTTTCCGGCTTCCATACTTTTCCCTGGTTATCCTTGAAGACTACCGGCGTGTCGAGAATGATATCCGCCTGAGTGAATCCATGTATGAAAGCCGTGGTATAAATAAAAGGCTTAAAGGCTGATCCCGGCTGACGTTGGGCCTGAACCGCGCGGTTGAATTTGCTCTTCTGGAAATCCCGGCCGCCGATCAAGGCCTTGATCTCCCCGGTGGCCGGTTCAAGCAAAACCAGGGCACCCTGCAAAGGCTCCGGTTGACGGCCTGGCGGAGTTTGCAAGTGCGGTCTGATCAAAGCCTCGGCTTCAGACAGACCCTCATTAAAGGCATCCTGCGCCATCCGCTGGAGATTGAGCTCCAAAGAGGTATAGACTTTTAAACCCGCTTTATAGATAGCATTGCTGCCAAAGCGTTCCTCCAGTTGCTGGCGTACATAGTCCACAAAATAAGGCGCTGCAGAAATCTCAACCGAGGAAAGTTCCAGCGGAGTGAGTTTGGCGGCCGCAGTATCGTCCGGCGTAAGCC
>DAOVYW010000015.1 GCA_030635415.1 Candidatus Firestoneibacteriota bacterium | reverse complement strand
TCGCTCGCAATGACTTCTTAGGGGTTTTGCAGCAGAATCATTAGTTAAGACCGTCCCAGATTTCCGGATTTCCACATTTATCCTTCAGGTTTTTCATAACAACCGCTTCGTGCGCCTGATGTATACCCCCGATACGAACAACCTTTTGCAGGAAATTATCATAGTAAATTTCATATATATAAAATCGTTTATTTATATATTTCCAATCAATTGGTTTTTGGGAGCCGCTTTTCGAGGTGCGCCAACAGTTTTTCTGCACATTAAAAACAAACATTTGGGTTGACGCCTTGGACGTTTTTGGGCCCCCACCTCCCCAGACAATGATTTCCTGCATCATGGGATCAAAAACCACTTTTGCATAAATATTCATTTCTTTCCAAATTCCGGCTACTTCTTCCCAACGATCGTCTGCCAAAAACCACACCTGTCCGCACAAGTGACGGCATCACAGGAAGAATGGGATGGAGTTGGGTGGCGCATACCGTGGTGATGCCGTGGAACTGGAAAAGTCGCGACTGCTCACGGGAAATAGCCGGGTGATTTTTTATTTAGGAGTTGGGGCTTTACAACAGGACTGCAGGGAGTTAAGATAATATAACGGTTGGGCATAGGTATTTGCTTTAGCAACTAATAACATAGTGCGCAGGAATAAATAAAATGCAAACTATAAACGAATTCAGTCTGACCAAACACACCGGACCGCATGATTCCTGGCCGCGCAAAACGGATTTACACTATCAAGGCAAGCCGATAGGATTAGCGGTAGAAGGGTATGTTATCGAAAAACAATTCAAAACCGAGACGGGATACTTACTTATTTTATCTTATGATTGTCCTTTTGAGGAGGCAAATAATTTTGTCTTGTTGGATGAAAAGTATCGTCTGGTTGATTCTCGATGCTTAGGCAGGATGTATGCTTCATATTTGTTGCAATCCGCTAAGCCGGTTAACACCGGCGAGTTATTGCTAAAATATAAATATGAAAAGGACGAATATTGGCTGTTGCGTATTGAAGAAAGACGGTTTGGACTCTTGAAAAAAAGACTGCGCATGAAGAGGGTAAAAGATAATGATGAGATGATAGATGAGGTGAGTGGACCAAAGGAACTTCCCCTTTAGCCGACTCGCCTCAGTCAGTTCGGGTGGCAAGAAAGGGCGGGATGAAAAATATGACCATGAATTGTATCCTCTGGAAAAATCCGGGCCTCATTCAAAATATATCAGTTATGCTGATTGGAAGTAAAAGATGAGTATTTTAGCATCACGTATATCTGACCTTGATGATTTCGTCTATAGCTATGATGATATAGCAATTGAATATGATGATATAAAAGAAGCAATAAAGAAAATACGGAATTACAAATTATCCAAAGTGGGGTTTGAAAAAGAAAAGAGTATAAATGTTTCCAATATGAATTCTGATGAAGTTCGTGTATGGCTAAAAGAATTGCCAGTGCTAAATATAAAAATAGATGCATACTGGGTGTCTTTTGAAGAAGGAATAAATTTATATTATTATGATTTCATCAAAGACTACAATGAATTATGGTATCCTGGCACTGACGATATATGGATAACCGAAGGCAGCTTTGCTTGGCTTATTGAATTAAATCATGAAGAAGTTATTTCTTTTTGGATTAAATCTAGTTCAGTAAGGTGAAGTAATAATATGAAAATTGGACTTGACGAACTTGTACGATATAGGAATGAATGGCCCGAATTGTTGGAAGAATCCTGGGCACGTGTAAAGCGGGCATATATCAATAAAAACAGCAATGCTTGCCAGTTAGGATATTTTACATTTATAAAGAGACTTCGTTCTCTTGGAATTCTTCAATACCTTGTTGACGGTGATCAACATGGTTTTTTTGAATCTTGCCACCAAGCGAGCCTTGCTTTTTATCGGTGTAATCTTCAGATTACTTATGGCATGCCTCATGATCCTAATCTATATAGCGCTACCAATTCAAGAGGATTTTTTGATTCCCTGCTAACCAGAGGGTATGAAGATTCGAAACCTATAGCTGCAAGTATGTCATATGAACTGCGCCCCCAAGTCGATGACCCGGTGCACTTTGGATTTGTCATGTTCATCATCACATTCCTATTGGATGCTCCCGTGGCATACGAAAGAAGCTTGTTGGCATTGAAAGAAATCGAAAAAGAGGGTTTCGACTCTGGCATAGAAATAGCCATATGTGAGGCCCTATGTAATTCCGATACGAAACAATTTAGTGACGGCTTAACTAAGTACTTAGAAAGAAGGGTGATACAGATCGAGGAAAATGATAATGTGAAATTAGGAGAACAGTTTATCTTCGTTGAGGCGTTATCCCTTATTCGCCTTGCCCGGGATGTCAATATTCCTGTCACGATTGAACACACGCTCGCTCCTCTGGATTTGCAGAAAGATTATCCCCCAGTTGATTCGTTCGCACAAGGAGAGCTGCCACAACTGGATCCGCGGATGAAAGATTCCTCTTTTTGGGCGGATTGGAGCACTGTAGAATCCTGGTAGATGCAGCATGGGAAACATCCTTTTTTTCATTGGGGTGAAAGTCCATTTCCTAGAAAATCATTATAATTATTCCTCATAATCGGTTTTATGCCTTTCTACTTAGGATTTAGGGTTAGGAAATCCTCAGCAGAGACTCAGAATAAAATACTTGGCAAAATAATTCGAAAACACTTATGAGCGAGAGTTCCGGTTTTTACCAAAAATCAGGTAAACTTTTTCAGCAATCCCAATGTATATCCAAAGAAAAATCATTGAATTTGACCTTGACCAAACCGGGTTTGAAGTTCTATAATTCCCTGAAATATTAGCCATTCATTTTTTCGCCTATGAATATTTCGAGTTTGATTAACTCCTATAAAGCTATAATAAGTCACCCACATGGTGTAGGGGCGTTTAAGTAAATACCCCTGCGGCGGTCTTTAATAAGTTAACCAACGGTTAAGCGGTAATATTATTTTGTTTTTCAAGAATTCTTCAATGGGTGTTTTATATGAATCAGGATATAATCCTAGAACTTGCGGGAGCATCTCCCGGGTTAAACAGTCTGATCGAGAGTCTGGATATTGAGGCTGAGATTAAAAAATCGCTTTTAAGTATTGAGCCCCGTTCCATTCTGATAGCACCCCGGGATACTATGTTGATTGTTCAACTGAATGCTTCCCAGCTTTTGCCGCATCAGGGATTGGAACCACTGCGGGCTGTTATGGCCGGCCGGTTGAGCGTTGACACCCCTCTGCAACTGGTATGGGATGTGCATTACGTCCGGGATGTAGTCAAGGCGGATCAATATATCAAGGAACATTGGGATGATCTGCGGGCGATTTTTTCCCGGCATGTCAGCCTGGCCGGGACCTATCTTTCTCTGGCCCGGATTTCCAATGGGGACGGTAACCGGATCCGGGTGGCTTTGCCCAATGAAATGTCTCTATTGGCGCTCAAGCGGCATAAAGGAGAGCAAATTCTAAGCCGCCTGTTAAGCGAGCGCTTACACCAAAATATTTTGGTTCGCTTTGAAGTAGGGGACTGCGGAGAAGCGCTCCAGAAACAGGAAATTATTTATCAGCAGCGAATCCGTCAGGAATTGGAAAAATGTTTGGCCGAAAGCCGGGAAGGCCAAATAACCGCGAACGAAAAATCCGCGCCTCCCGGACACTCCTCGTGGATAGTCATCCACGGCCGTAAGATAGCGGCTCCGTCCGTGCCGATCAGAGGAATACAAGAAGAAGAAAAACACGTGGTTATCGAGGGCGAATTGGTGGCCTTTGAGCACAAGATATTGAGAACCGGGCGTAAATTGATCCTGATGGATGTTTATGATAAGACCGGGAGCCTGCAGGCCCGCTTCTTTTTGGATGCCAAGCAGCAGCTCTCATCTGAATTACAGCGCGGCGCTTACGTAAAACTTCGGGGCGCGGTCCAGTATGATAAATACTCCCGGGATCTTTGCCTCATGGCGCAGGATATTATGCTGGGTTCCAAACCGAAGCGTTTGGATAACAGTATTGAGAAAAGAGTGGAACTTCATGCTCACTCCCAGATGAGCGCGATGGACGCCCTGTCTAATGTCACGCAGCTGATTGCCAAGGCAGCGGAATTCGGCCATGCGGCCCTGGCGATTACGGACCATGGCGTAATTCAGGCCTTTCCCGAGGCCATGGCAGCCGGGAAGAAATATAATATTAAGATAATTTATGGAATGGAAGGCTATTTAATCGAGGATAAATGGCTGGGTGATAAAAAAAAGCGTCCTTACCATATCTGTATTTTAATCGCCGAACCCCGGGGAGTAAAAAATCTTTACCGCCTGATTTCCGAATCGCATCTCAAGTATTTTTACCGGCATCCCCGCATCCTTAGATCGCAGTTGGAGCAATACCGCGGCGGGTTACTCTTGGGTTCGGCCTGCGAACAGGGAGAACTTTTCCTCCGCATGCGCGAGGGTGCATCAGAGGAAGAGCTGGAGATTATTGCCCGGCGGTATGATTATTTAGAAATTATGCCGCGGGGAAATAATAGCTTCCTGATTCGCGAGGGCAGTCTGGGGAGCGATGAGGAGCTCTTGAACCTGAACCGCCGGATTTTTGAGCTGGGCCGGAGACTGGGTATACCGGTGGTTGCCACCGGAGATGTGCATTTTCTTGAACCGGGAGACGAGATATTTCGATCCATCCTGCATACCGGCATGGGTTATGCGGATGCCTTGCTGCAAGCCCCCCTCTCTTTGCAGACCACTGACGAAATGCTGGCGGAATTCGCTTATTTAGGCGAGGACGCGGCTCGCGAAGTGGTAATTAAAAAGCCCCGGGAAATTGCGGACCGGGTGGAAATAATCGAACCACTGAAGCGGACTTTTCATCCGCCGCGGCTGCCGAATGCCGAAGAGGAATTGGAACAATTGGCGTTTGCCCGGGCAAGGGAGGTTTATGGAAAACCTCTGCCTGACCTGGTGGCGAAGCGTTTGGCCCGGGAAATAATGGCGATTAATAATAATCACTTTGCCTCGCTTTTTCTCATCGCCCGCCAATTAGTGCAAAAATCGCTCACGGACGGATATTTAGTCGGGTCCCGCGGCTCGGTGGGATCCTCACTGACAGCGACTATGCTGGGAATTACCGAAGTCAATCCCTTACCCGGGCATTATCTTTGCCCGAAATGCCGCCAGGTTGAAATGGATCCCGAATTCGGAATCGGCGTTGACCTGCCGGAGCGGCATTGTCCGGACTGTCAAACGCTGATGGAAAAAACCGGTTTTGACATACCCTTCGAGGTTTTTATGGGCTTTAAAGGCGACAAGATGCCGGATATTGATCTGAATTTTTCCGGAGAGTATCAGTCCCAGGCGCATAAATATCTGGAAGAAATATTCGACCGGGAGCACATTTTTCGGGCCGGGACTATTTCTACGGTAGCGGAACGGACGGCTTTTGGTTTTGTGAAGAAATATCTGGAGGGAAATAAACTGGTAGTGCGGGAAGCGGAAGTGAACCGGCTTACCCGGGGATGCGCCGGAGTGAAAAAAACCACGGGCCAGCATCCCGGCGGGATTATGATTGTGCCAAATGATATGGATATCTATGATTTCACACCGGTCCAGCGTCCGGCCGATGATCATAGTTCCAATGTTATTACTACTCATTTTGACTATCATGCCATTCATGATGCCCTGCTTAAGCTTGATATCCTGGGGCATGATGATCCCACTTCTTTACGCCGCCTGGGTGATTGGACCGGCGTAGAGGTGTGCGCCATTCCGCTGGATGATGCGGACACGCTTAAAATATTTTCCGGACTGGAATCACTCAATCTAAAACAGGAAGATATCGGCACCTCGGTCGGTACCTTGGGAATTCCCGAGTTCGGCACTGAATTTGTCCGGCAGATGCTCGAGGTTACCCGTCCCACCAAATTTTCGGAACTGGTGTGCATTTCAGGATTGTCTCACGGGACGGATGTCTGGTTGAACAATGCGGCGGATTTAATAAAAGCCGGGACAGCCAAGTTAGCCACTGTGATTTCCGCCCGGGATGATATCATGAACTATCTGATTTCCCGGCGTCTGGAACCGGCCGTGGCTTTTGAAATTATGGAATCCGTGCGTAAAGGACGGGGAGTATCGCCGGGGCATGAGAAGGCCATGCGGGAATTCGGCGTGCCGGACTGGTATATAGAATCCTGTAAGAAAATCAAGTATATATTTCCCAAGGCCCACGCGGTCGCGTATTGCATAATGGCGTTTCGGATTGCTTATTTTCAAGTTCATTTTCCCGCGGTTTTTTACGCCAATTACTTCTCGCTGAACGCCGAATGTTTTGATGCGGAAATCATTATTCAAGGTGAAAGGCCGGGGGTGCGGAAATATCTGCAAGACTTAAAAAAACGTCCGGAGCTGACTGCCAAGGAAAAAAACAACCAGGTAGTTCTGGAAGTGGTGCAAGAAGCTTTTCTGCGGGGGATCCGTTTCCGGCCGGTTTCCTTGATGGAGTCTGATCCTCAGGGCTTTAAGATTACGGCTGAAAACGAGTTGCTGCCACCCCTGATTTCTTTATCCGGATTGGGATTAACCTGCGCGCGGCGCATTGCCGGAGAACGTACTGGCCGGCCTTTTCGTTCCATCGAGGAACTTACCCGGAGAACCGGAGCCAATAAAAACGTGGTGGAAATTATGACCCAACATGGATGCCTGGGCCGGCTGCCGAAAACCGACCAAACTACGTTGTTTTAGTAGAGACGCCCAAATGTTTTAGTAGAGACGCCCAAATTGGGCGTCTCTACTTTTTGCAGCTGGTGGGGGAATAAGCAATAATTATTTTTTTAAAAAATAAGGAGGAGGATATGAAAATGGGCGTTGGATTGTTCTGGGGAATTGTGGTTATGCTGATAGGCCTGGGTATTATTTTTAACGTGGTTTTTAAGATGAATCTTCCGGTATTGAAAGTGATTTTTGGCTTGATCTTCGTATTTATAGGTTTCAAGATAATTTTTAGCGGTAGTGGGTGGGCGCCTTGCCACCGTGGCAGCGATGATGTTATTTTTCACCAAAAGACGATAAAAGGTCTGGCAGGTGAAAAAAAAGAGTATAATGTGGTTTTTGGTAAAGCCGTGATTGATCTCCGGGATATTGAACTGAAAGAAAACCTGACCGAAATAGAGGTTAATTCAATTTTTAGCGGTGCGGAAATTTTATTGAGTAAAGCCACGCCCGTTAAAATCATAGCTGATGTAGTGTTTGGAGGAGCCCGGTTGCCGGATAATAATGCCGGCGGATTCGGAACTTCAACCTTTAAAAGCGAAGGTTTAAATGAAAATGAGAATTACTTGTTAATTAAGGTCAACGCGATTTTCGCAGGGGTGGAGATTAAATATCAATAGCGGCTGAGCAGCAAAATCAGGGCACCACCCGGATTTCAGGTTCCAGCCGGACGTGGTGTTTTTCCCAGACCCGGGTGGTCATTAGAGCCATGAGTTCCAGCACCTCCCGGGTCCGGCCGTTGCCGGTATTGATAATGAAATTGGCGTGCTGCGCATAAACCCGCACGCCGCCGATTTGATGGCCTTTTAATCCACAGGACTCGATGAGCCGGCCGGCCGGCACTCCAATGTTATAATCATTTTTAAAAGCACAGCCGGCGGAAGGAAAAAGAAATTGCCCCTTTTGTTCCCGGTCCTGCCGGACTTCATCGCTGCGTTGCCGAATAGTTTCGGCATTTTTTGGAAGTAGTTGGAGCGTAACCTGGGTAAGGATATAGCTGTTGGTCTGGAAAATAGAGCATTTATAGTTAAAACCGCAATCCGAATGCTTTAAGTGAACCTGTTCGCCCTCCGGCGTTAAGGCGGTTACGGCATGCACAATTTCTGAAAAAGCGGAAGTATAACACTTGGCGTTCATAAAAACGCCTCCCCCGATAGTTCCCGGCAATCCGGAAGCCCACTCGAATCCGGCCAGGCCGTTTTTTATGGTCGCTGCGGTTAAAGCGCTATTGCTTAATCCCGCCCCCACGTCCACCCGGCCTTCCGGCCGGATAAGGATCGAATCCAGTTTTTGGGTACTGATTACAATACCGTCAAAACCTTCATCCCGGAATATCAGATTAGAGCCTCCTCCCAGGATAAAATAATCGAGCCGGAGTTTTCGGGCCAGGAGAACGCAATCCCGCAGCGCCGGTACGCTGGGAGGGGCGCAGAAATAACGTGCCGGTCCGCCTATCCGGAAAGAACATTCTTGGGACATGGGGTGTTGAGTTTGCACCGGGGTTTGAGCCGCATTGGATAATTGAGTTATAATGTCTTTGAAATTGCCCATAATTCAATGATTATATATATTATAATTGCTGTCCACTTTATTTTTTGCTTGACTTGAATTATATTCCGGCCTATGCTTATGCGACAAAAGCAATTAACCTGGAAAGAGTGGGGGAAAAACCCACTCTTTTTATTTTGTGCTGATAGACCTTACAGATTATGCTGCAGGGTTTCATTAATAATAATATAAGATTCGGGTAATAAAAACGGCGGTTTTCTGCCGGTGGGAAACAGAAACAATAAAAGGTGGTTTAAATGAATTTACAGCTAATCGAAGCCATGCGCCAGATTGAAAGGGCCAGAAAAGTGGATCGGGCGATTTTAATTGAGGCTATTGAGGCAGCTTTGGTCTCGGCCTCCCGCAAGAGTTATGGAGCTGCGCAGGATATTCGAGTGGTGTTTAATTCGGAAACCGGGGAATTGACAGCCTTGGTCAAGTATGCAGTAGTAGACGAGGTGAAAGAATCCTGGCATGAGGTCAATAGCGAAGAAGCCCATCGCAGTAATCCGAAAGCTAACGTGGGAGATACAATCGAAAAAAGCATATCTCCCTCGGATTTTGGGCGGATAGCCGCCCAGACTGCCAAACAAGTGATGATTCAAAGGGTCCGGGAATCCGAACGCAATGCAATATATGAAGAATTTAAAAAACGGCAGGGAGAAATGGTTAACGGCATCGTATTGCGTATGGAGCAGAGAAACATTATCATTGATTTAGGCGATACCGAGGCTATCCTGCCGGTGCGGGAGCAAGTGGCGCGGGAAACCTACCAGAACGGCGACCGTGTCAAGACCTACATCCTGGAAGTCCGCAGAACCAGCCGGTCTCCCCAGGTGGTTGTTTCCCGTACTCATCCGGGCCTGGTTCGCAGGCTCTTTGAGATGGAAGTTCCGGAAGTGGCTGACGGCGTGGTTCAAATCATGACGGTTGCCCGGGAAGCAGGCGCGCGTTCCAAAGTAGCGGTGATTTCCAAGGATGACAATGTTGATCCGGTCGGTGCTTGCGTGGGTGTGAAAGGTTCAAGAATTCAAACTATAGTCCGTGAAATTCGTGGTGAAAAAATCGATGTCATTACCTTTTCCGAGAATATGGAGGCTTTATTGACCGCTGCGCTGCAACCGGCTAAGATTGTTCAGATGACGATTTCGGATAAAGGGAAGCAAGCTATAGTTGTGGTTAAAGATGATCAACTTGCTTTGGCTATTGGCAAGGGCGGGCAGAATGTGCGGCTGGCTTCCAAACTTACCGGTTTAAAGATAGATATTGTGGGAGATACTCAGAATCGGGAAACCATGAGGAAAAAGGCGGAAGCGGCATTTCTCCAGACCGTGCCGGCTCTAGAGGAGATTTCCGGCATCGGACAGAAAATGGCCGAGCGGCTTAAAAGCGCGGGATATATGAGCGTGGTCGATCTCCAGAATGTAGACGTGAAGCAGTTGCAGGAGGTTCCCGGGATTGGGCCTAAAACCGCCGAAAAGATCCTGGAAATTCTGGAAAATTATTTGCCGCGTGATACCAAACCCGAAGTCGAACGAACCGCGGCCGAACTTTTTGCCGGTTTAAGCGATGAAACCAAGGAGAAAACCAGCCAGAAAAAAGAATTGAAAGTCGGAGATTTATTTGCCGGGTTGGATAAGAAGCAGGCTGAGGAAATGCCACCTCCAGACAAAATTTCTGAGCAAGAAACCGGTCTGAAAAATGACGCATCAGCCGCCGGGGAGCAGGCAGAATCTTCAGGGGCGAAAGAGCAGGAAGAAGGTGAGAAAGCATGAGCCAGAAAACACGCGTTTTTGAATTAGCGAAAGAATTAAAGCTGACCTCCAAGGAATTTTTAGGTGAATTAAAGAAAATGCGTATAGAAGTTAAGAGCCATATGAGCGTTCTGGAGGATGAGACTGTAGCTTATATTAAACGTCACTGGGGTGAAGACGAGATCATAGAAGATACCTTGGTTCCCGGCATGCAACCGAGACCGGAGAAAGAGGCGCGGCTTACGCCCGAAACCGGGTTTTCGGACGCCGAAACAGCGGTGGAGAGAGCCGAAGAACCACTCCGGGAAGAGAAAGCAGAGGAAGTAGAACAAATCGAAGAAGCAGTGCCGGGAGCAGAGCAAAAGGAAAAAGAAGAAACAACGGAAGACCGACAGAGTGGAAAGGAACCCGGGGCGGGAGACGTGCCGGAAACCTTAACCGCGGCCGGGCCGGATCGCGAGGCTGAACCGGAGTTAGAGACGGGCGGCAATGACCAGCCGATATCCAAGGATACATCCCGGAAAAAAATCCCGGAAGCGGAATTGCGGCCTTTGATAATACCCCAGGCCGCCACGGTGGGCGAAGTGGCCGGTAAATTAAATGTTAAGCCGGCGGAAGTGATAAAGCATTTAATGAGCCTGGGAGTCTTTGCCACGATTAACCAGCGTTTGCATGATGAAGCCCTGGAGATATTATTGGCCGAGTACGGCTGCCGGCCGGAGATTCAGGAGTTATACGGGGAGGATATTTTATCCCAGGAGGAACCAGAAGATCGCTCCGAAGACCTGTCTTCCCGTCCGCCGATAGTGACTATCATGGGACATGTTAACCATGGTAAAACTTCACTTCTGGATGCCATACGTCAAACTAATGTCATGGGCGGGGAGACCGGAGGAATTACCCAGCATATCGGAGCCTATCAAGTAAAGCTTTCCAAGGGTTATGTTACTTTTTTGGATACTCCGGGGCATGAGGCGTTTACCTCCTTACGGGCGCGCGGAGCCCAGATTACGGACATTGTAGTTTTGTTAGTAGCGGTGGATGACGGCGTCCAACCGCAGACTGTGGAAGCGATTAACCATGCCAAAGCCGCCGAAGTACCGATTATTGTAGCGATAAACAAAATGGATAAACCGGGAATGAATCCTGAACGGATCAAACAGGAACTAATGCAGTACTCCCTGGTTTCCGAGGAGTGGGGCGGAAAAACTATGTTTGCGGAGATATCGGCCAAACAACGCATCGGAGTGGAGGGCTTACTGGAACTAATTCTACTGGAGGCCGAGATGCTGGAGTTGAAGGCCAACCATAAGGGCCTGGCTAAAGGTATAATAATTGAGGCCAAATTGGACCGGGGCCGGGGAGCCGTAGTCACGGTTCTGATTCAGAAAGGCAGTATCAAGGTGGGAGATTCATTTGTGGCCGGTACGCAATATGGCCGCGTCCGCGCCTTGTATAATGACCATAAAAAAGATATCGCCAGTGCGGGTCCGGGGATGCCGGTAGAGATTTTGGGAATCGCGGGTGTGCCGACGCCGGGCGATACTTTCCAGGCAGTGGCTAACGATAAGCTGGCCCGGCAGATTGCCATGAAACGACAGATGATTAAACGTGAGCAGGATCTGCGCCTGACTAATAAGATTACCCTGGATAATTTGAATACCCAGATCGCCGAAGGCGCGATCAAGGAGTTAAAGATTATCATCAAAGCGGATGTCCAGGGATCGGCCGAGGTGTTAACGACATCCCTGGAAGCCTTGTCCACGGAAAAAGTTAAGTTAGTCTGTATTCATAGCGGGGTCGGCGATATTACCGAGAGCGATATTCTGCTGGCCTCGGCCAGTAATGCCGTTCTTTTCGGGTTTAATGTCCGGCCGGGCAGCGGTGTCGAACAAGCGGCTAAACGGGAAGAAGTGGATGTCCGGATTTACGGGGTGATCTACGAACTGGTGGAGGACGTGAGAGCCGCCATGGAAGGACTTTTAGAGCCCCATTACCATGAGGTTCATTTGGGCCGGGCGGAAGTAAAGATGCAGTTTAAACTATCATCCGGATTGTTTATCGCCGGCTCCCAGGTAATGTCAGGAAAAATTCTGCGTAATGCGCATGCCAAGGTGTTGCGGGCCGGACAAATATGCTATGAAGGTAAGATCGATTCTCTGCGGCGTTTTAAAGAAGATGCCAAGGAAGTCGGAGTGGGCATGGAGTGCGGGATAGGGATGAGCGGATTCAAGAAATTTCAACCCGGGGATATAGTCGAGGCTTATAACCTGGAAGCCGTAGCGCAGAAATTATGAGAAGCCCGGAGCTTTAGGAGCGGCTAAGATGGTGGTGGGATTACTGACTATGGAGCTGCATTTTCCCACAAATCATTCCTTGAAAGGAAAACGTGGTTTGCTTCGGCGTATAATGGAACGCCTCAAACAACGCTTTAATATTTCCGTGGCGGAAGTGGAATATCAGGATTTATGGCAGCGATCCCTGCTGGCCGCGGTTTGCGTCAATACTTCCCTCCGGGAAGTCAATGCAACCCTGGATCATGTTCTCAACCTGGTGGACGGTTTTCATGAAGCGGAGTTGTTGAATCACCAACTGGAAATGCGTTGATGTCCGGTATTATTCAATGATCCCGTGGATAGAACCGGGGTGGTTGGCCAATTTAGTTGGGCGGACATGGAAGTCCGCCCCTACGATAAATTCAAAATAACTATGTATTTGTAGCGGCAACCCCCTGTGGTTGCCCAGATGGGGTTTCACTTGGTTCCTTCGGGCAGGCACGGGGGTCTCCCCTACGAAACAAAGGCAGGTAACATATCATGAAATCGAGGCGGCTGGAACGCCTGGCTTCCCAGTTTGTTCGCGAGATATCCGATATCCTTAAAAGAAAACTTTCCGATCCCCGTTTGCAATGGATAACTGTAACCCGGGTCTGTATAGCGCCGGACTTGAAGGCGGTTAAAATTTATATCCAAACTCTGGATACCGGGGAAAAACACGGGCAGGCGCTCCAGGCTTTAAAGCACGCCACTGGATACATCCGGCATGAGTTGGGACAACGGCTGAAGTTACGCGTGGTTCCGGAAATGCAATTCTTGCCGGACGTAGTCGGCGAGCAGACGGCAAAGGTTTTCCGAATCTTAGAAGATTTAAACAGCGAAAGGGGTTGGCATGATGATGGAACAACGTCTGGAGCGTGATCCGGTTTATGACCAGGAATTCGCCCGCGCCATACAAGTTATTGAAAAGCATAATGATTTTATTCTTACCACGCATATAAATCCTGATGGGGACGGGCTGGGTTGTGAATCGGCCCTTTCCCTGGCCTTGACCGGCATGGGAAAAAAGGTCACCGTAGTGAATGCCAATGCGACTCCTGCGCTCTATAGTTTTCTTCCCAACCGGGATTCTTTTAACGTGGCGACGGGGTATTCCCAGCATCACGAGGTGGCGATTTTTCTGGAATGCCCTGATGAACAGCGGGCCGGAGGAGTAATAGATATTTCCCGGGGCGCGTCCCAGGTTATCAATATCGATCATCATGTATTCAACTCCCGATTTGGTACGGTTAATCTTATTGATCCGACCGCGGCGGCGGCCGGGGAACAAGTCTGGGATTTGCTGGAGGGGCTGAAGTGCCAATGCGATAAACTCATGGCCATCGGTATTTACACCGCCATTGCTACGGATACCGGACATTTCAAGTATGCCGGCGTCACTGCGCGAACCCATCAGATTATCGCCCAACTTGTGGAATTGGGAGTTAGGCCCAATTATATGAATGAACAGCTCTATGAACGCGTTCCGGTTGAGGGCTTACACCTTTTAGCCATGGCACTTGCCTGGGTGCGGTTTAATGCCCGGCATAACGTAGGCTGGTTTTCAGTAACGCAAGACATGTTAACCGCTACCGGGGCACAGGAAAGTAATACCGAAAATTTTGTAAATTATGTTCGGGCCGTGGAAGGAGTGGAGGTGGCGGTTTTTTTTCTGGAAACCCGCGAGGGAAAAACCAAAATTTCTTTTCGGTCTCGAGGAGCGATTGACGTCTCAATTATTGCCCGGCAGTTGGGCGGCGGCGGGCACCAGCGGGCCGCCGGGGTTTTATTATCAGAACCACTGGAATTGGCGCAAGCCCGTGTTCTCACGGAAGTGGAAAAGCGGGTTAACGGTAAGGAATAGCTGATGGATTGTGGGATACTGCCCATAATCAAACCAGCCGGGCCCAGTTCGGCTGCAATGGTTGGGGAAATCCGCCGGATGACCGGAATCAAGCGGATAGGGCATTCCGGGACATTGGATCCTGCGGCCGAGGGCTTGCTGGTGCTGGCTTTTAAGCGGGCGACGGCCTTGCTATCTTATCTTCCTTCGGATAAAACCTACCATGCGGTTGTCTGTCTGGGTCAAACGACGGACAGTTTGGATGCTCAAGGAAAAATTCAATCCCAGCATCCGGTGCCTCTGATCTCGGTACAGGAAGTTGCCGCTGTCTTGCAGCGCTTTTCCGGACCGCAATGGCAAAAACCGCCCATGGTGTCCGCGCTGCATTACCGCGGGGAACGGCTTTACCAGATAGCGCGGCGGGGAGAACAAGTCGAGATACCACTCCGAAAGATAACGATTCATCATATCCAGCTCCGGAAATTCCAGTCTCCATATATTGAATTTGAGGTGGCTTGTTCCGGAGGAACCTATATCCGTTCCCTGGCTGCGGACCTGGGAGAAACCCTGGGTTGCGGCGGTTATTTATATCATTTAACGCGTACCGCCTGCGGCGGGTTTACCCTTCCCGAAGCGATAAACCGGGAGGACTTAACCCGGCTATGTCAAAAGGACGATTGGAAACAGCGGCTGGTTTCCCTAAACCAGGCGCTTCGTCATATACCGGCGGTTTACGTGGACGGCCGGGATGAAACTGCGGTTCGGAATGGCCGTAAGATCCCGGGGCTCGCGCCGCCGGAGCCGGAGACCGGATCGATAATCAGAATTTTAAAACCGAATCATTGGTTGCTGGCCATGGCCCGCTGGTCCGGGGAAGAACTGGTCATGCAGAGGGTTCTGTGTCCGGCCGGCGAGGAGATAGAGTGCGAATAATTCGGGGTCTGCCGCATTGTCCGGGTCCCGGCCGGGTCATTACCATGGGTGTTTTTGACGGGGTGCACAAAGGGCATGCCAGGATTCTAATCAGATTGCGAAAATGGGCCGGGCGGATGGGACTGCCGGCGGCAGTAATTACTTTTGATGATCATCCCCACCGAATTGTAGCGCCCTCCCAGCGTCCTCCGCGCCTGGCCACGTCGCGTCAGTGTCTGGCCGGAATGGAAGAGTTGGGAGTGGACGAAGTTTTTCTGGTTCGCTTTACCCGGTATTTCAGCAATATCCCGGCGGAAAAATTTGTATCCGATATTTTAGCCAAGCGGCTAAAAACCCAGCGTATAATAATCGGGCGTGATTTTGTTTTTGGACACCAAAGACGGGGGGATATAACCTTGCTTGGCCGGATGGGCCGGAGATTGGGATATAAAGTTAACATAGTGGCACCTTTACGTTGGCAGGGACGCGTGATTAGTTCGAGCGGGCTTCGAAGTTTGGTAATGCAGGGACAGGTCGCTCTGGCCTGTCAGTGGATGGGACGTCCGTATGCTTTACATGGCGTGGTTGAACCGGGGGAAGGACGGGGAAGTGCGATCGGCCTGCCCACCGCTAATCTTCGGACCGGGCATGAAGTAATACCCTGTCCCGGAATTTATGCTGTTCAAGTTAGACTTCAGAGAAAAGAGTGGCTGGGACTTTGTTATATTGGCAAACGACCAACATTTCATCAATGGGGACCCGAAACCATCGAGACCTTTATTCCGGGATGGAAACATCAATTATATCATAGGCGCCTGGAACTAAAATTTCTTCTTCGCCTGCGGGGAGAACGACGTTTTCCGAATGCAGGATTATTGATTGATCAAGTAAAACGGGATTGGGCACAGGCCAAATTAATATATACCGGAAGAAAAAATAAAAAATATATTGAAAATATCGCACAATAAATGTACAATATATTTACAAAGAAATGATTCCATTGATTAGTAAAAAGTGGATTTTTTATTAATGTAAACGGAGAGTAGGTGGAAAAATGTTTTTAAAATATAAGAAAACATTTTTTTATTCGGCTATAGTTATTTTATTTACACCAATACTATTATCCGCATCTCCAGGAGATGCGGGAACCGAGGGGCCTTTCGCCTTTGGGGTAGAAGCCCGGGCGGTATCTCTTGGACGGGCCTATACGGGTATAGCCGAGGATGCCAGTGTAGTATACTGGAATCCGGCCGGTCTGGCTTATTTAGAACAAAAAGAAATAGCTTCTCTTTATACCCCACTTTATGATAGAACAGATTACGGATTTTTATCATTTGTTTATCCGATTTCAAAACTCGAAACTATAGGCATCGGTTTAATGGGAATGACTGTACGTGATATACCCAAGACCGATGAATACGACAATCGGATAGGAGAGTTTTATGACCTGCAGTTGCAATTACTGTTGGGTTACTCTCGGGTTTGGTGGAATAATTTAGCAGCGGGAATATGCATAAAGCTTTATCACCATACGCTGGATACTTATAATGGTACCGGATTCGGTATGGATGCCGGGGTATATTATGATGCCAAGGATTTTCTGCCCGGACTTACCGCGGGCTTGAAATTCACCAATGCGCTTCCGCCAGCTGTGACCTTGATTTCCGAACCGGATGTTTATCCTTTGAATATGCGGCTGGGAGCGGCTTATCGGTATTCCGTGGATCAAGCCGGAGACCACAAACTGATGCTTTCTCTGGAAGGTGAGAAACCGGAATTTGCGGGTTTTAAATTGCATGCCGGGCTTGAGTACAAGATTATTAAAATGTTTGCCGTGCGAGCCGGCTGGAATAATGATCATATCACTGCCGGAGCGGGGGTCAACTATTGGGATTGGCGTCTGGATTATGCGCTTACGTTCCAGAAAGATTTTGGGAACATCCATCTGATTTCGGCGGGATGGCGTTTTGGTCTTAGTATTTCGGAAGTGGAGAGGCAGAAGGGCAAAGCGATACTGGCGGAGTTGACCCAGAGCAAGTCCCAAGAGTATAATCAGCGAGGGTTGCACTGTTTAAAGAAAGGCCAATATAAAAAAGCGGTTGATGAATTCGAAAAGGCCGTCAGTTGGGTTGAAAACTCCCGGGAAATCACGAATAATTTAAACCGGGCGCAAGCGGCTTTGAATAAGCAAGCGGCCAGGGAAAAATATCAAGCCGGAAAGAGATTCTTTAAAAAGAAATTTTACATTGATGCTCTTTTGGCTTGGCGTGAAACGGCCAAATTGAATCCCAAATATCCGAAGATTAAGACCAGGATGGCCTCAGCTAAGAAGGCCATGGAAAAACAGTTGATTCGGCAAAAAACCAGGATTGCGAAAAAAGTCTCGAAAAAAGAGAGAAAAAGTCAGAATCTATTTCGTGAAGGTGTGGGTTTTTATCTGGACGGGGAGTTTGCCCGGGCTATCGAGAAATGGGAGCGGGCTTTGAAAATTAATCCTGGATTGAAGCAAGCCAAGGTATACTTAGCCAAGGCTCAAGAATACAACCAGCCTAAGCTTGACAAAATAGAAAACCGGGATTTGAATACTGCCGAGCGGCGGCAAGTCGACCAGTATTATGAACAGGGTCTTTTAAAGTACCGCCAACGTAAATTTATCGAGGCCCGTAATTTATGGCGGCTGGTCTTAAAGCAGGATCCTGATCATAAGGACGCCCAGCGGGGGATGGAAAGGATCAAGGCGATTTTAAATGTCTTTGAAAAGCGGGGAATAAAATAATTAGTGATTCTGCTGCAAAACCCCCACTGCCAGAGCAGAAACCAAAATAGAAATATGCAGATGTTTTTGATAATATCCAATATCCGAATAGGAGATTAGTTATGAAACATGTTGAAATAACCAACCAACCAAAGGGAAAAATCGAGATAGTGAAGGTAGCGGGCTTTATGGATATGGCCGAGGTGCCTAAACTTGAACAAGCTTTGGATGCTTTAATCAAGGATGGGATGATAAGGATTGTCCTGGATCTTTCCGGGTTGGAATATGTTTCCTCAGCCGGCTTAGGGGCTATCATTGGCCGGATTCGTGAGGTTCGGAGGTTGGGTGGAGATATAAAAATCGGAGGCTATTCGGAGATGGTATACAACATACTCGAGACCTTTGGTTTCACGCAGGTATTTGAAACATATACCTCGCACGAAGAAGCGATTGCAAAATTCGGGGTTTAAAAATCATGAGTATCTTGGCTTTAAACAGCGAACTGGAGTTTAAACGGGGATGGGGACTTAAATTCAAGTTCTCCTTGGCGATCATTGTGCTTATTTTCATCATGATGAGCATGGTTACACTTGTGGTCCGCTCGCGCGTACGCGATACTCTGCTGTCCCAGATGCATGTTAAGGGTATGGCCTTGGCACGCGGCTTGGCCGGGAATGCCGCGGAAGCCCTGGTAACCGCTGATCGTCTCTTGCTGGCGGAATTGGTCGATAAAGCGGGTAAACAGGAGGAAGGTATCCTCTATGCCGTATTAGTCGATAAGCAGGGACATGTTTTGGCGCACAGCAATTTCAAGCTGGAAGGCCGCTCTTATCAAATTCCGGCCGGGGCGGTATATGAGCGCGCTAAAGATGGTAAAATCATTCATTATATTCTTCAGGGAGAGGAATGCCTGGATTTTGAAGTGCCGATTACCCTGGCGGGAAAAATAAAGAATGTGAAAAAAACCGTGGGCACGGCCCATGTAGTTTATTCCCTTTTGCCCATCCGCCGGCTGGTTTATGAAACTTTGCAGAATATTTTTTATATTGCCGCGGCCTGTTTAGGGTTGGGAATCTTTTTCGTGCTCTTTTTAGTAAGCC
>DAOVYW010000185.1 GCA_030635415.1 Candidatus Firestoneibacteriota bacterium | reverse complement strand
CGGGCCCGCAACCGATCTCCAGAATACGATTATAAGTATGCCCAATGATTTTAAGCAAAAGCTCAATTAAACACTCGGCCATCTTGGCCTGCACCACGGCGTGAGCATTGTAGGTGTGAAGAGATTTTCTGAAGCGTTGTTGGACGCGGGTTTTATCCATACCCGGCCTCAGCGAGAATAGACTCCCATTGTTGCCACCGGAAAAAAGGAAAATGACCGGAAGCCAGGAGATGGCAGGAGCAGCGGTCGTTCCAGAAACGCAGTTGGTTTTGGGTGGGAATGATAAGATCCGGTTTAGAGATAAGCACGGCGTCAAAGTGCTGCCCTTGGCCGGAAGTTGGAACAGCTAAAATTCTCTGCCGGAGGAATTCGAGTTCTTCCCTTTGCCCGGACAGGGAGCGTTCCGGCGGATTTTGCAGGAAACGGGCGGCCTCTTCGGGCCGGGAAAACATGCGGCCATAAAAATTTTCGCGGACCGCAGGGGAAAATTGATTAAGCGTAGCGTCGAAGATGGCGGGTGGAATTCCATAACGCGGATGGATGGGGCGGCTGGTGCCGTTAAGCGCCAGGGAAAAAACCGGCCGGCTCGGAAAGATATCGCCCAAGGCTTGGCAGACCCAGATGCCCAGAGACCAGGCCAGAATATATATTTCCTGGTAGTTCTCTAAATCCCGGCCGAATTCCAGCGGGAAAGAGAGGGAACGATAGTCGTATAATATCAAAACATCAAAGCTTCCGCTACGCAGGTGCGCAAAAGGGCGGCTGTCCATACCCCAGCCATTGAAAAAAACCAGAAGATTCTTCTTGTGCGTGCGAATTTGCCAGTGGAAGTTCAAGGTGTATCCTTTCCCTCCTGAAGTGCTTGGGCCGCAATGCCCGGCAAGTCCTTAACATCATCCCACTCTAAATTAGCTGTCAGGGAAATCCGGAGCCGGGAAGTATTGACCGGGACTGTGGGCGGCCGGATAGGGAAAAGCAGGAAGCCGTTCTCCTTCAGTTTTTCCGCCACTGTTATAGCCCTATGGCTCTCCCCGATTATCAGGGGAACAATCTGACTATCGCCCAAAGTCGATAATCCCGCTTCCTGGAAAGCGGTCCGCAGACGTAAGGCTAATTGACGCAAATGGATACGTTGTTCCTTAAATTCCGGGAGCTGTTGCAGGAGCTGAAGATTCCAGCAGACTATAATGGGCGGCAGCGCGGTGGTAAAAATAAAGGGGCGCATTTTATTGACCAGGTAATTAATAATCACCCGGTCACCAGCCACAAAAGCGCCCAGGGAAGCCAGGGCCTTGCCAAAGGTAGCCAGGATAAGATCTATTTGGGGGATAAGATTTTGTTCCTCGCACAGACCAAGCCCCTGGGGGCCGCGTACGCCCAGGGCATGGGCCTCGTCAATATAGAGCCAGGCATCATGCCGCTTTTTTACTTCCACCAGTTTGGTTAAATCAACCAGGTCGCCGTCCATACTGAAAATACTTTCCGATAGAATTATGGCCCGTTGGAAATTTCCCCGGTGTTGGGAGAGCAGTTTCTCAAGATGATTATAATCCAGATGGCGATAGCGATATAGTTTGGCGCCGGAAAGCCGGGCACCGTCCAGCAGACTGGCATGGTTCAGCCGGTCAGAGAAAATGATGTCTTTGCGTCCCAGCAGAGAGGAAAGTATGCCCAGGTTGGCGTGATAACCGGAGTTAAAGACCAGGGCCGCTTCGCGCTGGTAAAGGGTGGCAATAGTTTCCTCCAGCGCGGCATACGGGGAATGACTGCCGGCTAAAAGCCGGGAAGCCGAAGCGCCCAGCCCAAAATGGTTAATTACGTTATTTTTATTGATGTGGCTGAAGAATTGGTAGTGTAAGGCCGGGTCCGCAGCTAGCCCCAGATAATCATTGGAAGAAAGATTAATCAGCGGCCGGCCGTTAAGAAAAACGTATTTACCTTCCCGTTTTTCTATGGGCCGCAAACTGCGAAACTGGTCTTTGCTTTTAAGCTGCTCCAGTTCGGCGTGGAATTCCGGATAGCGGTCAGGGCGTGATGTCATAAACTCGGCCTTTCTGCAGATGCGATGGCTGCCAGCAAGGACTTCCGGCTTTTGGCCATAATGACATCAATATCTTTTCGCGTAACCACCAGGGGCAGGAACCAGTAAATTGTATTGCCCAGGGGTCTTAAGAGCAGCCCGTTTTTCAAAGCCTGGATATAGATTTGGAATCCGATCCGGGATTCCGGAGCAAAAAGAGTCCGGGTTTTCCGGCTGCGGACTATATCCACGGCGCCGATAAAACCCAGATAGCGGATATCTCCAATGCAGTCCAGGTCTTTAAAAGCGCGCAGTTTCCCATGGAAATGCCGCATTACTTCGGCCTGAGAGGCGGGGAGCTTTTTTTGTTGGAAAAGCTTTAAATTTTCAATACCAGCCGCGCAGGCCAGGGCATTGGCTGTGTAGGTGTGCCCGTGAAAAAAGGTTTTATGCGCGGCGTCATCCGAATAAAAGGCCTGGTAAATATTTTCACGGGTCACGGTCAGGGCCAGGGGCAGATACCCGGCAGAGAGCCCTTTGGAGAGGCAGATGAAATCCGGCACCACCCTGGCCTGCTGAAAGGCAAACATAGAGCCTGTCCGGCCAAAACCAGTGGCCACTTCATCAAAAATCAAGAGAATATTCAGTTGCGAAGTAAGGGCGCGCAGCTGCTTTAAATATTGCGCCGGATAAAATGATATGCCACTGGCGCCCTGCATCAAGGGTTCCACAATCACGGCCGCGAGACGGTCTTTTTCCTGGCGCAGGATTTTCTCCATGGATGAGAAACACTCCAGCCCGCAGCCTGGGTTTTGGGCAGTGAAAGTAAACCTGGTTTTTCTGTGAGTACAGTCCCGGCAATTGGGGGAACGCGCCTGAAAGGATTTAAAGCGCAAAGGCGCATACAGGCGGTGATAAAGCTCCATGCCGCCCACACTCATGGCGCCGGCAGTATCGCCGTGGTAAGAGTTTTCCAGAAAAACGAACCGCGTCTTAGTGCGGTCTCCCCGGTTCTGCCAGTATTGAAAGGCCATTTTCAGAGCAACCTCCACGGAGGTGGAGCCATTGTCGGAAAAGAAGAAACGGCAGAGCGAAGGATGCAGGAAAGCTTGCAAACGGTTGACCAGCTCCGCGGCCGCGGGGTGCGTGATGCCGGCAAAGAGGACATGCTCCAGCTGTTGCAACTGTTTTTGTATTCCCCGGTTTATCTTGGGCTGGCCATGGCCGTGAACATTACACCACCAGGAAGAAATGGTATCATAGTATGAATTTCCATCCGCATCGTAAAGTTTGACGCCCTTGCCCTTTACGATTACCAAGGGGTCGCGGTCAACATAATCCTTCATCTGGGTATAGGGATGCCAGATATGTTTTCTATCCACTGCCAGGGTTTGTTTTTTAGGGTACATGGAAACCTTCCAATTCCTGCTGCAAAGCCTGGTCCTCGGAAATATCCCGGCCCCGGGTAGTTAGATATCCGCCGGTTAAAAAGCCATTGGCACCGGCCAGCATCAGGAGTCCCTGGAAGTCCTTGAGCCTGGTTTCCCGGCCCGCTGCCAGCTTAATCGTCTTAGCCGGATGGAGCAAGCGGAACAGGGCGATGGTTTTGGCAATCTCGGTGAGAGGAGTGGGAGCCTGGTTTTCCAGCTGGGTGCCGGCTATGGGGATCAGGACATTCAAAGGAATCACATCCACATCCAGGTCTTTTAAGGCCAGGGCCAGTTCAATCCGGTCTTCCATGCTTTCTCCCAGACCGATAATCCCGCCGGAGCATATTTTAATGCCGTATTTTTTAAGCAGGCGGATAGTCTGCAAGCGGTCTTCAACAGCATGGGTGGTAGATACTAGTTTTTCGTATTGGCCGGGATTTACCTGCAAATTGATGTTGTAACAGGCCAAGCCGGAATCTGCCAGGGCTGTAACGGTTTCTTCGGATAAAATACCGAAGGAAGCGCATATTGCCATATCCGGATACTCCGATCGAATCGTCTCGATCCCGCTTATCAGGTTCCGGAATTCAGAATTACAAACAGTATAGCCCGTGCCGCTGACCACCAACCCGAAACGGCGTACCCCGTTTTGATACGCCTGGCTCGCTTGTGCTAGCATAGTTTCTAGGGAAGCCAGGGGATAAATCTCGATTTCCGAGGAATGATAATTGGATTGGGCGCAGAACCGGCAATCCTCCGCGCAAGCCCCGGACTTGGCATTCATAATCGTGCAGGTCTTTAGATCAGGCACGTATTTATTCTTAACCTTATTGGCCAGAGCCATGAGGTCAAGAATATCCTGTCCCCCCAGCCGGCTCAAGCTCAGGGCCTGGTCTTTAGATAACACCCGTCCTTCCAACACGGAATAGGCTTCTATAATATAAGGATGAATATTTGGTTTCATATTAGTTGTTAACCTGAAAGAGAATTGAAGTTGACGATCATTTTACACCAAGCAAACGGCAAAGCAAGAAAAAAAACAGTAACTTGTAATTCCCCATAGGAGCCTGTCGGACATAGGCACAAAAGCGGATTTTATGCACTCTTCCCCCTTTTTCGAGACTGTGTCGTAATTGTATTTTAAGGTTGTCATCCCGGACTTGATCCGGGATCCAGGACGCATACTGCTTACATTGCAATGCTTTTCTGGATTCCTGCCTGTCCTGGATGATTTGGTCCAGGGGATGGTTTAGTCCAGGGCTTTCTCCGGAATGACAAAAAATCGACAAAACCAGAGTTATGACACAGCCTCGAAAAAGACATAATGGCTGACGGGTGGGGGAATAAAAAATGACCTGCCTTTCCTTTAGACACGTGGGTTATAATAAGCACAAGTTCGCAAGAACTTAAT
>DAOVYW010000128.1 GCA_030635415.1 Candidatus Firestoneibacteriota bacterium | reverse complement strand
TTAATGGATAGGTTGGGCGTACTTGCGAGAAGGTGGATTTATAACCGCCAGGGAGCAATACCGGAAGATGGGCGAAAAATACCCCCAAAGTCATCTGGCGGCTGACGCGCGCCTGCGGATTGGAACATGCTACTATAATGCCAAGCAGTACTCCCAAGCCATCAAAGCCTATGAAAAATTTCTGACAGCCCATTCCTCCGATCCCCTGGTACCGGACGCGCTGTACGGGATTCAATGGTCTTACTACCAAATGGGTAAATACCAAAAGGCGGTCGAGTCTTCGCGCAAATTTGTAAAGCGCTATCCGCATAGTCCGCTTTCCGCGGGTGTTCAATACCGGATCGGTGAACATTATTACCACCGTAAAAAATATCCGCGGGCCCAGCGCGAATTCAAGGATTTGACGGCTAAATATCCAAAAAGTCCCCTGGTGGGAGATGCGCTGTATTGGACGGCTTGGTGCTATTTTAAAGAGCGCAAATATAATGAAGCTCTGGTACAATTCCGTGAAGTCGTGGTGAAGTATTCTCGCCGCGACCTGGCCGCTAAAGCCTCTTTCTGGATGGGAACCACCTATTACAAACTTCGCGAATATGATCAGGCCATCAATGTTTATAATACTTTTGTGGAAGATTTCCCCGGACACAAACTGGAGGCTGATGCGCGTTTCAATAAAGCCATGGCATATAAACGTCTGGGATTGGACATGGAAGCCCACCAGGCCTATGAGGCGGTAATGGAACATTACCCCCAAACCGATATGGCCTTCAAAGCCCAGATGCGGATCGGCTACCTTTTGCAGGATAGGCATGAATGGTCCGAAGCTTTGGAGGAATTCAGGAAGATTACGGTTAATGCCCCCGCCGGCTTCGCGGCCGAGGCTCAATTCTGGAGGGGCGATATATTTCAGAGCCGGAAACAATATAAAAACGCGATCCGTGAATTTTTAAAGGTAGCTGATTCCTACCCGTCATCCCAGCGTTGGGCCATAACTGCCCTTGCCCGGATCGCAGAACTTCATGAAAGAAACGGGCACTTTGAATCAGCCATCGGTATTTATAAAAGGATTGCAAGATCGGCCAAGGATTCACGCTGGAAGAAGTCCGCCCAGGCACGCATTAAATTAATTAAGGGAAAACTGGCTACTTTGGAAGCTCCGCCGCCGGTGGCGCCGGAAACCGGAGGAGAAAAATAATTGAAAAGGAAGTCTAACCGCTTGTTAAGGACACGTTTGCTTTTACTATTAACCCTCGGCCTGGCGTATATACCGGCGGTTCTATTTGCGGCCGAGGCGGCTGATCGCGGAAAAGAGTTAGCCGGTGATCATGAAAAAGTTCAGCCTGGCCGTCAAGCGCCTGGCATCAAGGAGCCGAAAAGAGAGCGGGCGGGCGTGGACGCCGAACGTGATCGTCCTACCCTTAAATTACCCGAGGTGGTGATAAAAGGGGAAAAGCAGTTTCGAGTTACGGCCGAACGCGGGGATTTGTTGCTTATGGATCCTATGCGCGGTGTAAAAGAAATACCGGAGGATCTCCAGAAAATAACCATGCCCGGTTTGACGGAAGAGAAAAGCGCTCCTGCCGCCGAAACGGTTACCGCCAAGAACCATCTTTTGATAATAGAAACCGGCATGGGAAGCAACCGGCAAGGTATGGGCCGGCTGATATCCGGCTATGAATTAAAAGCTGTAAATATGGCTTTCCAGGCAGATTATACTGCCGGAGATTATCCGGTGGCTTATAGCGTCCGGCCTTTTGACCAGGGAGGCAGTGCAAACCTGAATGTTTGCCTGACGTCTCTGCCCGGAGTACGTTTGTCAGCCGGTTTGGCGGGTAAGGCAGAAATCCATCGTCAACCCGAAGGACGAACAGCCGGGTGGGATGATTGGATGGAACAAACAGCGTGCCGATTTGAATTGGACGCGGATATTTATTTGAATTCCAAAACCCGGCTAAAACTAACCAGTGGACTGGGTGACTTTATTCAAAATGGTTCTCCGCATGAGAATTCACCGGTTTTAAAAAATCGGTTTTTTGAAATTAAAGTGAATCTGGAAGCGGATGTTCACGGGTTAACGCGGGATCCTATGAATCTTTTGGTGGAAGCGGAGGTTAAAGGACAAAATGCATCTTTAGACCATGTTTCTGCGGACCGGCAAGCTCGGGAAATTAACAAAACCATTTTGGTTAGTACCCGTTTTCGGCCGCTTTCTTTGGTGCATATTGATTTCGGCGTCAAGGTGGATGATTTACAGGGAATTGAGAATAAAAATACGGCTCATCTGGTTGGACAAGTCTCCTTGGTTTTATCCGGAGGGCCAATTTTCTACGCGTCATGGGATGGGGGGCTAAACTGGATGGCAATTCCGGAGTGGGTTTTTCAACATCCACGCCAGTCGGTCGGATGGCTGCCAAGTACGGAAGAAATTTTAGGAGAACACCGGATAGGGTACCGGCAGCGTTTCGGAGATGATGTTTCAGCTGATCTTTCCGCTTTTTGGAAAACCTCCCGGGATACTCCTATTTGGGTGGATAGGGACAAGGATGGCTTGTTTGCTTTGATTAACCTTCCATCGACACAGGTGTTGGGTGGGGAGGCTGGAATTAAAGTGCGTTATAGCCGGGAATTTTCCCATACTCTAACCTATATCTTTCGAGCGGCACAGGCGGATAGTCTGCAAATTCCAAATCTTCCAGTGCACGAAATAACCAGTGATCTAAAATGCGAGATTTCGGGATGGGATATTAATTTAATATATCATTTTCTGGGTGAACGTTACAGCGACCCGACAGAAGACTCGCCCGGACTGGCAGGTGCTCACTTACTGGAGGTTAAAACCGATCTGGAAATTAATTCGGGATTGAGTATATTTGTAAATCTTAATAATATACTCGGATATACCTGGGAAAAATGGACCGGTTATCCTGAACGGGGTTTTTCGGTGATGGGCGGGATCAGGGTGAAGCTGTAATAATATAAACATCTTCTTCGTAGGGGCACGGCGCGCCGTGCCCCTACAAGGCAGGGGAACTAGTTTAGAAAATCCCGCGCGACCAGCTGCGGAGCATACGACAAAGAAAGTTTTATAAAAAGAGGAGGAAATATTTATATGTTCGCAAATATGTCATTCTGGGAATTGTTACTGAAGGGCGGATGGACCATGGTCATCCTGCTGGTTTTTTCTTTGGTCTCATGGTTTATTATTTTTGAGAGGTCTATCCGTTTTCATCAGGCGAAGATAGATATGGATCGTTTTATTCTCAAGATAAAAAAAATGGTACTGGGCGGACGGTATGTAGAGGCCGGTGATTATTGTCAGGAAATGGCCGGTCCGGTAGCAGCTACCCTAAAAGCCGGATTGCGAAGTTTCCCGCGGGGAACCGGGTCGGTTCGGGAATCAATGGAAAGGGCCAGCGCGCTGGAACTTATTCGTCTTGAGCATTTGCTCTCAACCTTGGCCACCATTGGTTCGGTTTCGCCGTTTATTGGTCTTTTCGGGACGGTATTAGGCATTATAACCGCCTTTTCAGCCCTGGCTGGCCCTGCCGCTGCCGGCGTTTCCGGTGTGGCCAACGGTATTGCGGAAGCATTGGTGGCAACAGCGGCCGGACTTTTTACCGCCGTACCGGCAGTTATTGCCTATAATTACTTTGTTCGCCGGGTTACCCGTTTTGACACCGAAATGGCAACCTCTGCCTCGGAATTGCTGGATGTTGTGGGACAGACAGATATAAATGAATCGCGAACTCCGCCGGCCTATACCCAGAGTCCGGGGATATAATCATGTGGCGCCCAGTGCAACGTAATCGAGTCATGAGCGAAATTAACATCACGCCCTTGACAGATGTAATGCTGGTCTTACTGGTGATCTTTATGGTGACTACTCCTTTGATAATTAAGGCTGGTATTGATATAAACCTTCCGAAAGCCCATACTAAAACCTCGGCGCCAAGCCAGCATATCCAGATTACTCTTACGGCCAATGCTAAATTAAAGGTTAATGGAAAAAAAATTCAATTTAAACAGTTGAGGCCTTATCTGACCAAGTTAATTAAACAAGGCGCTGATCCCAGTGTGACCGTGTCCGCGGATGAACGCGTTCCCTATGGAGATGCTGTCCGGGTCCTGGATATTTCACGTCAGGCCGGAGCTACAAAACTTATCCTGGCGGCTGAGCCATTGCCCACTCGTCCACTTTCCGAGGAGTTACTGGAGAAGTGAGCCAAAACCGGGTTTCCAATATTTCATTGGGAGTTTCCTTATGCCTGCATGCCGCATTGATCCTGGGTTTCGGCGCCAAGAGACTAAAAACCACAGCGCCCATGCCTATGCTGATAGAAGTAACACTGGCCGGAAGCAGCGCCCCCTATTCCGCTTCCGAAGGAACTAAAAATAGCGGAAAGATTATTGCTTCCCGGGAAAAGGATGAAAATGACGAGGGAAGCATGTCGCTCGAGGAAATCAAGGCCTGGCAGGACCGGCGGCGGAGTCAAATAATCAGGGAATTGGCCAAAAGCCGTGCGGGATTAAAGCTGGGGACGTCCAAAGCCAAATTGAGGCAGGGCGATCAAGGTCTGGCCGAAGGACGCGGCGCGGGAGATTTCGGGCAACCCGGATCACCCCAGGGAACCTTGAGTTTTACCGGAGCCATTGCCGCCCGCGGCTTCCAAGAACCAAATTTTTCAGTGCTTAAATCCATGATTACCGAGGAAACCAAACTCCGGCTGCGTCTGATTGTTATGCCGGGAGGCGAGGTGAAAAAAAGCCTGCTTTTGGAGACCTCCGGTTATCCTTATGTAGACCAAAAAGCAATTGAACTTTCACGAATGATTGCCTTTGATCCTCTCCCGTCCAGCTGGAAACAGGTCGAACAGCAGGGCATACTCACGATTAAATTAAAACTTTAGCATGCAACCAACTCTGACACAGGATAAGCTGGTTACGGATCTTAATCCCGCCCAACGGGAAGCGGTTACACACGGCCCTGGGCCGCAGTTGGTAGTAGCCGGCGCCGGCACCGGAAAAACCGCGGTAATTACCCGCCGCATAGCCCACCTGGTATGTTCCAAGCAATGCCTGGCCAGTGAAATACTGGCTCTGACTTTTACGGACAAGGCTGCCGAGGAAATGGAAAGCCGGGTGGATTTATTGGTGCCCTATGGCTTTACAGATACTACGATATGTACTTTTCATGCTTTTGGAGACCGGATATTGCGTGAACAGGGAGTCCTGCTGGGAATATCTCCCGATTACAAAGTAATGTCTAAAGTTGAGCAACTGGTCTTCCTGCGGGAGAACCTTTTTGATCTTCCGCTGGTCAAACTTCGTCCACTGGCTGATCCTACCCGCCATCTGGAGCTGATTTTAAAGATTATCTCCCGGGCCAAAGATGAGGATGTCAGCCCGGAAGGTTACCTGAATTACTGTGAACAATTAAAGGATGAAATCACGGAACATACGGACGAAGCGGTCCGCGCCGTGTGGCAAAAACAGAATGAAATCGCCAATATATTTGCCCGGTATCAGGAACTTATGATTAAAGCGCGGTTGATGGATTTCGGTGATTTAATTACCCAGGCTTTAAAATTACTTAGGTCCAACGCGGATGTTTTAGCTGATCTGCGCAGGAAATACCGATATATTCTGGTGGATGAATTCCAGGACACTAATGCCGCGCAATTTGAAATGCTGCGCCTGCTGGCCGGGGAAAATTCGAATCTAACCGTAGTCGGCGATGATGACCAGAGTATTTATAAATTCCGGGGAGCTGCCATATCCAGTATTTTGCAGTTTGAAAAGTTCTATCCTGCGGCCCGGATATCGGTGTTAACCAGGAATTACCGCTCTACCCAGATGATTTTGGATTCCGCCTACCGCCTGGTAAGGCATAATGATCCGCAGCGTCTGGAAATCCTGCATGGATTGGATAAACACCTGCTTGCTGAAACTGGACCCGGCCAACCGGTAATATACCGGAACTTTAATACTGTATCCGAAGAAGCGGATTGGGTGGCTGGGGAAATAAAAAAACACCAAGTCCAAACCGGAAACTGCTGGTCGGATTTCGCCATCCTGGCCAGGACCAACCGGCAGGCCGATCCATTTATTCGAGCCCTGAATGTTCGCGGTATACCGTATCGTTTTACCGGAAGTTCAGGTTTATACCGGCAGAGCGAGGTTAAGCTTTGCCTCGCATTTTTGCGCGCCGTGGTCGATCCTTCCGATTCCCTGGCTTTTCATGAATTGGCATCTTCGGAAGTATATAATCTGCCGGCGAAAGACCTGGCATATCTAGCTGCCATCAGCCGGAGACGCCATATTTCCCTGTGTCAGGTGTTGGAAAATCATCTCCAGAGTAAAAACGGATCACTGTCCGAGCAGGGCATGAAGGCCGGAGGACATCTCATAGAGGACTTAGAAAAACATCTGGATTTATCCCGGCGTTTATCCACCGGACGGCTGCTATACCATTTTCTTACGGAAAGCGGAATTCTGGCCCAGTACACCCAGGCTAATGATCCGGAGTCCGACCAGGCAATTAAAAACCTGGCTAAATTTTTTAACGTGGTGAGCCGTTATGAATACCTTTCCAAATCCGACCGGGTTATGCATTTTATCCGGCATTTAGAGATGCTGGAGGAGGCCGGCGATGATCCGGATGTCTCCGGTATGGAGCCGGATATGGATGCGGTTAATATAATGACGGTGCATCGTTCCAAGGGATTGGAATTTCCAGTGGTTTTTATCGTGAATATGGCCGCCAATCTGTTTCCGGGTATAAATCGCAATTCATCACTGGGTTTTCCCACCGAGCTGGCGAAAGAAGAATTGCCGGCCGGAGATCCGCATATTGCCGAGGAAAGACGGCTTTTTTATGTTGCTATGACCAGAGCTAAAAATGAATTAAATATAACCTCGGCCCGGGATTACGGCGGCCGCCGGGCTTATAAAATGTCGCGTTTTGTTATGGAGGCATTGGAACTTCCCAAAGAGCAACAGAAAAGC
>DAOVYW010000245.1 GCA_030635415.1 Candidatus Firestoneibacteriota bacterium | reverse complement strand
GGAATGGTAATCGCAAAGGTGGAAGGCAGGATATATAGCAGCAATTTTCCCACAATAAAGACCGAGATGCCGTATTTAACAATCAGGTCGGAAAGCGTGAATATTTTATCCATAATCAGGAGAAAAGTAAAAATGGTGATTCCCATCAGGAAAGGAAAGATATGCTCCCGGATTACGTAGAGCGGCAGGGTTTTCACAGCTGGGGCTCTGATCGGCGTTTATCCGGATTGGCAGGCGGACGGAGTAATTTATGCGCGTGATAAAATTTGATTTCCCGGATGGGACGCCGGCCCTCCCGGACTGTGAAAGTTTCCAGCGGCTCAAGGGAAAGAAAGCGGGAACGGATATGGTCGATTTCCCAAGCATGTTCGCAGACATAAAGCGCGTCCCGGCCGTAAAGTTCCGGAACCCGGTTCCAGAAACGGTATTGATTTTTAGCCGGTTCGTTCCGGGCAAATAATTGAACATCCGGGTGGCCCGGGGTGTAAAAAGAAAGTATGCCGGCCAGTTGATAGCGGCGCGCGGCCAGGAAGGGGTTGGCTCCTCCGGATTTTTTTAATTCCTCCAGGCGGCGTCCGGTTTCTGCGCCGATTCCGGACCATCCCCGGATGCGATCCATGGATTGGACCGCCCGGCCTTTAAGCGGAAGGACTGACCAAGCTGATTCCAGATATACGGCCAGGCTGAGCAGGGACGCGCTCAGAAGTACAGCGAGTATCCAACGCGCGGTTAAAAGGCGGCGTTTGGTCGCAAGTTTTTGAACGGCCCAGCCGGCCAGGATGGCCAGGGCGGCAGGGTAGGCAGGAGCCGGCCAATTGGCATAGACATTTTTGTGGAAAGAAAGCATCAGGAAAAAGATAAGTATAGGCGCGGAAAAACAGGCGAGGAAAAGGAAGTTGGGCGAGTTGGCATCGTGTCTTCGCCACTGTTGCCAAGCTATAACCGGAGCGGCCAGGCAGAAGGCTCCCAGCAAGGGCGTCATTACGCCTAATTGGCCGCCGAGGAAATTAAAGAAGGTTTTCAGAGACAGGGAGAAGTGTTGGCCGGTTCCGGCTAAATTGCCAATATGGCCGAAAGAAGCCCAGGCATGGACGGCATTCCATAAAATAATCGGCAGGATCATTGCCAGAATGATTAAACCTGCCAGATAAGGCTGCGGCCGGCGCCACCAGATTCTTTGAGATGGTGCGAACAGCAGAAACAAGGCCAGCGAAGGAATAAACATGATCATGGTGTATTTAGCCAGGATTCCGAAACCTACGGCCAGGGCGCCGCAAATCCAGCCGGGTTTCCAGTCTTCAAACAAGGCGCGATAAAAGCACAAGAGCGCTCCTATCCAGGCGCTCAACATAATGGAGTCATGCATCATCAGGACAGCCCCGACTGAAAAAAGCAGGGCTGATTGGAGGCCCAGGAAAGCATACCAGGCCGTACGGTCGCTCTGGAAAATCCGTCTTACCAGGTCGAAAAACATCCAGGCGGAAAAAAAGGAGAGCACAACGGATCCCAGCCGGACGCTCCATTCATTGGTTATACCCGTCAGTGAAGTGAAAAAGCGGATAACCAGCGCCAGCATAGGTCCCTGGTCATAGTAGGACCAGTCCAGATGGCGCGACCAGGTCCAATAGTAAGCCTCGTCCGGGCATAATTCGAAAAGTCCAATAAAAATTACGCGCAGCACGGTAAGTAGAGATAGCACCAGCCAAAAAAGTTTTTGATAGTTCTTCAATTGTAAACTCCCGGGAATACCAAAATAATTTAACCAATTTTAGGCTTAGACTGTCAATCTGTCAAGTGTGCGAATTAACCCTGAAACTGAAAGAGGAATGTAACAAATAAAAGCAATTGGTTTTAAGTCCAGCCTCAAATCACAAAAACGGTTCAAATGTAAATCAACCTTGAGGATGATTTTGTTTTCGTCATTGCTGGCAACAGGGGGTGGAGGGGGGATGTGCATTCTTTTCAAGTTTTCGCTCACTCTAAACAAAAAAATGTCCAAAAATGTAATTATTTAATAAAAATTACAATAATGTAATAAATGGAAATTATTTTGGTTTGGGTTTATTTATTTTTTCTTTTAAATAAAGGCTTATTTGAATGGTCAGTTTTCGATTTTTGGCACGCTTTCTGCACTATATTTTTACAACATCTGCTAACTTATTTCAACAAGCTTGAATTTGGGTTTTACAGACTGAGATGATTGCGTTTTTTTAGGATTTAATCAAGATTAAAGTTTGACGACAGTTTATGAAATTCTAATGGAAAGGTGTTGAATTGATTATGATGAAAAAAAAGCCGCTGTTTTTAAGATTAAGTTTTTTCTTTTTAACCTTCCCCATTTTTATTTCTGAAGCAAATGCTGAATCAACTCCGGTAATGGAAAATCTTCAGGATCTGATTATCCAGAATACGTTGAATGCAAATGCTTCATGGGTTACTCTGGCAGCAGGATTTGTATTCCTCATGCAAGCGGGTTTTATGTGTTATGAAGCAGGTATGGTTAGGTCCAAAACCTCTTCCTCCGTGGCAATGAAAAACACTATTGACTGGGTGGTGGGAAGTCTGGCTTTCCTGATTGTTGGATTCGCAATTATGTTTGGCAGTTCCAAAGGCGGGTTGTTTGGGACTGATCTTTTTTTCCTGGATGGAATTACCAACGG
>DAOVYW010000237.1 GCA_030635415.1 Candidatus Firestoneibacteriota bacterium | reverse complement strand
TGGCACGCGTCCGGGATACTCGTTTATCATGGTAAAGGTCGGACTGGACACCGGCCCGGATGATTCCAGCCCTCGGGCCAAACCCCGTACCAGGCAGGTTTTACCCGCGCCTAATTCCCCATAAAGTCCGACCACGTCCCCGGACCTTAAATCTCCGGCCAGCTTCTCCCCGACAGCCTCGGTATCCTCCGGATTATTGGTTTTTATCTTTTTCACGATAATATTGCTTAAGACCCTTAAAAATTCCTTGGGCCAGCTTTCGGCAAAAAGCCCGGCTCCGAAGTTTGTTCTCCTCTTTGCGATTACTGATAAATGCGGTCTCTACCAAAATTGACGGCATATACGATTTGGCCAGCACGTAAAAAGGCGCCCGCTCAATACGCCGGACTTCCAGACCACCGATTTTTTCATATTCCTGGCTTACCAATCCGGCGGCATTGATGCTGGCGCTCTCATGCACGGATTGGCGGAGATCATCTTTAATGATCTCCAGATAATTAGCATCCTGGTTTTCCAAACGGGCTGTTTCCGCGGCCTTACGCGATGATGCTTCCCGGTTATAAATGAAAACCTGGCTGCCACAGGCTTTGCGGTTACGCGAGGCATTGGCATGGATTGAGACAAACAAGTCCGCTTGGGCGCGGTTGGCAATATCCGCCCGTTCCTTCAGGGAAATATACCGGTCTTTCGTGCGTGTCATAATAACTTTCAAACCCTGCTGCCGGAGAAAATAAGTAAGCTGCTTAGCAACTTCCAGAGTAACGGTTTTTTCTTTCAATTTAGATGGCCCGACAGCCCCGGGATCCTTACCGCCGTGCCCGGCATCCACCACCACCAGTCCTTTCACGAGGGAATGCTGGGTTGACGGCTTTGGTTTTTGGTCGCCACCTGTCCGGGAAGCGGAAAGCTTCTCGATTTTAAAAGTCCGGGCAGACGGATCATAAACCGGAATCCGGTTATCCATCTGCTTCCAAATGACCACCAACGCTTCCGCTGAAACTAATATCCGTCCTTTTTGCATGCGGGGACAATGCGGCAGACGAACAAACCTGTTTCTTTCCACCACCGCTTTGGGATATCCCAGCGTGATAACCACCCGCCGGCCGGCCGGCCCTTTAACCACTGCTTTATGAGTAACGGCATGCCAGGTTGTATTGCCTCCCAGATATTCAACCGCGGCCTGGAGTGAAATCCAAAGCGTACCGCTGGAACCCCAAGCCGGGATAATCCGCGATTGGGCCTGCCGGAAAGTTTTAAATTTTATGCCCACCGGCTTTGCGAGACCACCTTGACTGGCCGCCAAGACTTGGCCGGCCGTACATATCCCGAGCATCAGAACTATTATCAGGCCCGTAAATAGACCTGCTTGGCGTAACCTGCTGAAACTATCTCTCAATGGCATCTTTCCTCCTTCAACGCACCTCTAATTTCCTCCGCAGGAAAGTAGGAATATCCAGATCGGCCTCAGAGAATACCGGTTCCAGTGACAGCTTTTCACTTCCTGACACCCGGCGTTGTGATTCACGGTTTTTTAAATAGGCATTAAGATCCAGGGTTTTCTGGTTGCGATATTGTATGGTATCGTTTTCCTGGGACTGACGGTGGCTGTCAAAACCCGTGGCAATCACGGTTATTTTCACCTCGTCGTTCAAACTATCATCAATCACCGTGCCAAAAATTACATTGGCCTCCTTGCCGGCAACCTCAAAAACCGCGTTAGAGGCTTCACTGGCTTCATGCAGGGTCAGAGTCTTCCCTCCGGTAATGTTGATTAGCAATCCCCGGGCGCCCCCGATATTAACGTCCTCCAGCAATGGACTGCTAATGGCTTGCCGTACGGCTTTTAAAGCCCTTTGTTCTCCTGTGCCAGTACCGGTGCCCATCAAGGCTCCGCCCATTTCCGCCATCACGGTTTTAATATCCGCGAAATCAAGGTTGATAATACCGGGAACGGTTATCAATTCCGCGATGCTTTGGACCGCCTGGCGTAAAATATCATCCGCGAATTTAAAGGCATCCACCATGGAAGTCTGCCGGTTGACAACCTGGAGGAGCCTTTCATTGGGAACAGTAATTACTGTGTCCACCACATCTTTCAAGGCCTGATAACCGATCTCCGCCTGCTCTTTACGGTTCCGTCCCTCGAAGTTGAAAGGCCTTGTAACCACGGCCACGGTGAGTGATCCCTGCTTGCGCGCCAGCTCGGCAATCACCGGCGCGGCGCCGGTTCCGGTTCCTCCGCCCAGCCCGGCGGTAATGAAAACCATGTGCGCGCCGGCAATAGCGGCGGAAAGTTCTTCCCGGCTTTCCAGCGCGGCTTTGCGTCCCACCTCCGGGTCGGCACCCGCTCCCAGGCCACTGGTAAGCTGGCGCCCGATTTGCAAACGAACCGGCGCCAGGGCGGAAAGCAGATCCTGGGAATCAGTATTCGCCGAAATATATTCTACGCCCCTGATACCAATGTCAATCATTCTATTCACGGCATTGTTTCCGGCTCCGCCTACCCCAATGACCTTAATATTAGCTACGTTTTTCGAAAGCTCGTCTTCCATTTCAAACTTCATGTCTCTTACCTCCTTTTTTAAACTTTATTGCCATTCGTGCCTTCCCATGTCTTCTGTGTTCGGGCAGGCACGGGGGCCTGCCCCTACATTTTTTATTTCCATCCTATCTTTCCATGCCTTCTGTAGGGGCAACCCCCTGTGGTTGCCCCTTAACAGGTATCTTTGTTGCTTTTGGGCAGGCACGGGGGCCTGCCTTACTCTAATAGGTTTTAAAAATAATCCGAGAACCATTCCTTCATGCGTTCTAAAGTACGGTTAAAAATATTGCGTTCATTAGTAAATTT
>DAOVYW010000065.1 GCA_030635415.1 Candidatus Firestoneibacteriota bacterium | reverse complement strand
GTTAAATGTCATGCGCTTTCTTGTTCGGTTTTGAACCAAATAAAAGTAGATGAGTTTATTTAACAGGGGAATAATGACTATATATTAACCTACCAGCAGGAAGGCAAGAAGTATACTATAGATATCAGATATAATCCTGAAGCATTAAATATAAGCGCTAATGATTTGGAGGAAACAAAATTTTCTAGAGAGGAATATATTTGGGCGATTGGACTATTAAAAAGCCAGATTTCCAAAAATAAAGAGATAAGAATAATACGAAAATTTATGGCAGGAAATGGATCTGTAAAAACAGAAGCTGGTTATTACCAAAGTGAAGCTTTATATATAACTTATGTAGGTTCTGATAAATGTATAGTTATGGCACATCCTTATTTACAGGTATTCATAGAATCATTTCAAACCTATTGGGACCAATTTAGATCTGCGGTGATTAATGGAGAAATGACTAAAGTAGTAGCATTAACCAAATTTCCTTTTGAAGCGCATGGTGCTCTGGATTTTTGTCCCGTATATAAATATGATGAAAAAGATTTTTTAAAAATATATGACAAATTAATGAAAACAGAAGAGTTTTGCCTAAACGAAAAAGAACCATTAACCATGTTTGAATTTATTAAAAAGAAAAAGGAGATTGTGGCTAAAGATATTGGAGAATATACTGCGCATATTGGGGGGTTTGGTTTCAGGAAAACAGCGGGAGTTTGGTTATTTATTAGAGCTTGTTTAGATGATGAAAAGAATTAGCTGCCTGATAGGGATTGGTTGGCCGCTGCGGATATTTTTATTACATCCGACAAGCAGCTTTATCAGGCCGGAAAGAACCCCCGCCGGTTAGGTTTATCTGAAAATACTTTCTGGTTGGAAGAATTTATCAGTAGTTAAATGGACAGCAGTAATTATAAATAAATATTGAAACTGACAAGGAGGAAAAATGAGAACGGCAAATCCCGCATTAAGTGAGAAAGTATTTGCGCAACGCATGCCGGTGGGTGATGCGCTGGGCGCAATGACTATTCAAGGCACGGTCAACAAGGTGTTTGTATTAATGATTTTGCTGCTAATTACCGCCTCCTGGCCGTGGTCGCTGTACTTTGGCGGACAGGCCGCCAAAGTAATGCCCATGCTGTGGGGAGGTCTGATTGGTGGATTGATTGTTGCTTTAGTAACTATTTTCAAGAAGGAATGGGCAGGAATAACCGCGCCTTTATACGCGGCCCTGGAAGGGCTTTTTTTAGGCAGTCTTTCCGCTATTTTAGAGAAGCAATTCCCCGGGATTGTTATCCAGGCGGTTGGTCTTACGCTGGGAACTTTGTTCTCGCTGCTGGTTTTATACAAATCAGGGATTATTAAAGCCACGGAGAATTTCAAATTGGGCGTGGTTTCCGCCACGGGCGCCATTTTTTTAGTATACGTGGCCACGTGGATATTGGGGATTTTTGGTTTTAACATGCCTTTTATTCATGGCAGCGGCTGGCTGGGAATCGGGTTCAGTTTATTTGTGGTGGTAATTGCCGCGCTGAATCTGGTTTTGGATTTCGATTTTATTGAACGAGGAGCGGAGCATGGTGCGCCTAAGTTTATGGAATGGTATGCGGCCTTTGGATTGCTGGTGACGTTAATCTGGCTGTATATAGAGATATTGCGATTATTGGCCAAACTAAGAAGCAGATGATAAGCGGGTCAAATCATCAAACCGCTGGGATCTAGAATGAAAATCTCTTTACTGGGGGTTTGTTGCGGGGGAGTGCCTTGCCGGATCCGTTGGATACGCTGCACGATACCCCGGCGGGCCGGAGTGTTATTGGTTTTCTTATAAAGCAAAGATAATTGCTCCAGGGGAATAAGCAGCCGGGGATTATTTGCTCCATAGATGGCGGCCGACCTGTCCAGGGATATTAAAAGAGTCTTTTCCGCCGTGGAATAATCATTCCGGAAGATATACAGGCCGGCCATGTGATTTAAATATTTCGCATAAACAGCATTGTTTTGGCCAATGGCATTAGTGGTTATTTTCAGGGATTGGTTTAAATGAGTTTCCGCCTGATGAACTTTGCCTTGGGCGAATAAAATTCTTCCTAATTGGCACGTAGCTTCCGCGGTGGCGGTATGATTATAGCCGAAATATTTGGTGTTAATCATATAGGCCTGCCGGATAAAAATTTCCGCCTGGAAAAATTGATGTTTCAGATAATTCAGCTCGCCGAGTTTAAGCAGAAGGGAAGCCACCAGGGCGTTTTCAAGTCCCAGGGCTTGCTCGGCAATATTTTTCGCCTGGAGATATAATGTCTCCGCCTGGTCGATTTGCAGTTGTTCTTTATAAAAATCTCCCAGGCGTTCTAAATAAGGACAAGTATGGATATTATATCCGTTGGCGGCTTTAACCGCAAAAGCGAGGGCTTCGATGTGATATTTTTTAGCCGCCTTATATTGACAATAAACCTGGTATATAAACCCCATATTGCTGTAAGTCTGCGCCAGATTGCTTAAGATAACCGGATGAGTATCGGTATCCGGAGTGTATTTTGCCAGATCCAGCAGGCAGTTATGACATTCTGTTTTGGCCCGGCTATATAATCCCTGATAAATGTAATTGGCGGCCAGATTATTCTTCATGAAGATATAGAATAAGTGATTCCGGCCAAATTTAAGTTGGTAATATTTAAGCAGCTCGGTAGTCAGCCGGTGAGCATCCTGATAATCTCCCATATTTAATTTATTTGAGATCAGCTCGGATTGCAGGGCGATGGTGTAAGCATGGTTTGGGCCGAACTTCCAGGCGGATAATTTTAAGGTGTTTTCATTTAAAGCGATGCTTTTATGGAAATATCCCTGCAGATAAGCGGTTTGATAATCCAGGCGCAGGAGTTTTATTTCGCGCCATTGGAGATGGGGCGGGAATACGGCGTAAATAGCGGAAGTAATGTCCAGACGTTTTACCCGGGAGCGCAACAGGTGAATGCCAAACAGCGAGGGGATGACAAAAGTCAGCAGTAACATGGCCGGGAAAAGCATGGCGGGAAGACGCCATTGGGTTCCGCCGAGTGTTTTCAGGATTTTAAGCTGCGAATCCATGCTGGTCTTATTTTTTATAAATCCTTTTTGAATTCTGCTTAATTTGGCATGATAAATATTATTGGCGAATAAACCGGAAAGGATCATTAATTCAATGGAAAATGTAAAAAAATAGGGGCTGCTGGTGAATACGAAATCAAAGACCAAATAGGAGGAGGCGAAAAAAAAGGCCCAGAAGTAATTTTTTCTATAAATCAGCCAAAAAGGACCGAGGAAAAAGGCGGTCCAATTCCATTGGGCGAACCAGCCGGAAAATTTCCATTTATATAGAAAATAACGATGGTTTTTACCTGTAAAATGCCCGATGTGTTCATCGATAACTTCCGGATGGCGAGGTGTGGAAATATTCATAAATTGCATGATAACACGGCCAAGAATTTTAATGTATAGGAATAATGGTGAAAATAATGTGTTCCCCCCGCCGGGTCCAGGATTAAAAACGTGCCGCAAGGATATGCTTGATTGTATAATCAAATGTTTCCGAAATATGAAAAAAGATTTACAAACATGTTCTGCTAATGGTAAAGTTTTGAAGTCTGAACTATCGCACAGATAAAACCGGAATAAAAATATTGCGATTTGTATTATTCGCCTGGAAATAAAGGGTAATCTATTATGTGGGAAAGAATTATCGGGTGTTTTGCAAAACGCCATCTGCTGGGTAAAGCTGGATAAGGAGTATAACCGCAGGAAATATAAAGATTTGACTAATGCGCAGGTTGCGGATATTGCCGAAGACCTGGCTTATATAGTCTGATGGGGGACCTATGGCTTGCGTTAGGACCAAAATATCTATAAAGGACGCAAATGTGTTTCGGTATAAAACGATATTAATATTATTGGTATTTATGCTGGGGCCTTTACCGGTAATTGCGTCTGGTCAAATATTGCAGCTGGATGAATTCATTCGCCGGGTTTGTGAAAGTGACCAAACCTTTGAGGAGATTCTCGTGGATGAACTTACTGCTCAATATCAGACCCAGTTAAACCTGCCAGTGGACAGCCTGGTTTTATCCGTGAAAGGTGAATACAATCTATCTCTGAAAACGGAGGAGGAAGATGAGCCGCAGGGAAGCATAACCTTAAGCAAGCTTTTTCCCTACAGCGGTACCGGCATTGGCGTAGAGTGCGCTCTTTCGAGAACCAGTATTACCAGTTCGTCCTATTCCAAATTTGCCGTTGCCGTAACCCAGCCAATCGCGGAAAACGCCTTTGGCTATACCAACCGGCTTTTGGAGAAAATCAGCGGATTGGAGATGGATATTGCCCGGCATCAGGTGGTCGAAGCGTATGAGGATTATCTCGCCCTACTGATAAGGACTTATTATAACTGGTATGCAGCGTTCGCCCATGTTCAGGCTGAAAAAACCACCTGCCGCGAAAACCGTAAATTATTAAAGGATATTCGGGCCCGGCAGAAAAGTAAAATCGCCAACCGGACGGATGTCAATAAGATACATTTAAAGGTTTTGGAAAAAGAAGCAACTTTGCTGGAACTGGAAAAAACCTATGCGAATTTGTCATCGGTTATTAAACAAGCAATCCGGGATAAAAGCGTACCGATATTAATACCTGAGAAACCGGGTTTTTACCGGCCGCATGAGATGGACTTTGAGCGTGATTATAGGCATTTTACCGAAACGAGCCGAACTTATCAAATACTGGAACTTATCGAGAAAAAAGCCGGAAAAGAAGTGAGTAAATATGCCAACCAATTATTGCCCTCAGCTGATTTGCTTCTGGGCTGCGCGGCGGAAGGCTCAGGACAATCCCTGGGTAGCGGGAAAAACGAGATTTATGCCGGGATTTCAGTGGAAATCCCCTTTATGGCCAAACATGAAGCCTGGCAGTATGAACTGGCCAAGGCAGATTTGAAAAAAAAACAATTAACCGTGGGCAATAAAAAACAACAGCTTGGCACTGATCTTATAAATTTGTATACTGAAATTCAAACCACGAAAAAACGTCTGGATATTGCCGGGGAAAAAGTGGAGCTGGCTCAAATTGTTTTAAAAGACGAAACCGGATATTATGGGCAAGGACGTACTAGTTTGAATGACCTTATCCTGGCGGCCGACAATCTGGAGGAAAATCGCTATAAAAAGATTTATCTGGCTATGCATTACTATATCCTAATGAACGAGTGGCTGCGTATGACCGACCGGCTCATCGACAGAAGTGAAATGCATAAAAGCAAGAGCGCGGTTTATCCCTGATTTGGCAAAAACGGCTGGTGGTGTTTTTTTAATGGAAAAAAGGCAAAAAAAATGTATAATCATTGCAATTTTTTCCTTCCGCCGCGCTTGGCGCGAAAGAAGAGGAATAAGCAATAGAAAGGATATATATTGATTAAGCAGCGAAATCCTTATGAAACACGAGTAGTGATTACCGGAATGGGAACTATTAATCCTATTGGCAATACAGTAGGGGAATTTTGGACCAATCTAATTGCCGGTAAATCAGGCGTACGTTTAGCTCAGCATACTGAATTAATGAATTATTCCGTGAAAATCGGCGCGGAAATTGATTTGCCGGATGATATGGAGGGATATTTTCCTAAAAAGAAAATGCTTAAGCGGTTGGACCGGTTTATTATATTCGGTCATGTGGCGGCCACCCAGGCATTGAAAGACTCCGGCCTGGAAATTGAAAAAGCGCCCCAGCGCTATGGAGTATTGATAGGCACCGGAGATGCCGGGGTGGAAATTCAATATAAAAATATCAGTAATGTTTTGCGTAAAGGGATAGAAGCCATTTCTCCATTTTATGTAGTGGGCTGTATTCCCAGTACTGCTTCGGGATATACTGCCAAAGTATTTAACCTCCAGGGACCGAATTTCTCGGTTAATTCCGCTTGTGCCACCAGTAACCATGCCATTGGTACGGCCGCCATGATGATTAAAATGGGCATGGCGGATGCCATGCTGACCGGCGGCGCGGAAGCGGTGGTAAATATTATGGGTTTCGGCGGATTTGGGGTTATCCAGGCCCTTTCGGAACGGAATGATTCACCGGAAACCGCGAGCCGCCCGTTTGACAAGAATCGTGATGGTTTTATCTTAGGCGAAGGCGCCGGGGTTCTTTGCCTGGAAGAATTAGAACATGCCAAACAACGCGGCGCCCATATTTATGGAGAATTAAAGGGTTATGGGTTTTCCTGCGACGCGCACGACTTGGTGGCGCCTCATCCTGAAGGCCGCGGCGCTTGTGATGCCATGGAATTGGCAATGGCAAACGCAGGTTTAAACAAGGATGATATTGATCTGATAAATGCCCATGGGACTTCTACTCTGTTGGGAGATTTATCCGAAAGCCGGGCTGTCTGCAGAGTTTTTAATCATAGGGCGGAGAGGATCCTGGTACACAGCACTAAATCCATGATCGGGCATCTGGTCGGAGCCGGGGGAGGAACCGAGGCGATCGCCGGAATATTAGCCCTGGAAAAAAGCATTATTCATCCCACCATTAATCAATTTGAGCCGGATCCCGAGATTCATCTCAACATAGTTCGTAATGAACCTCGAAAGACAGAGGTAAATAATATTTTATTGAATAGTTTTGGATTTGGCGGTCAAAATGCCGTGTTGATTATTTCAAAATACAAAGGCTGAGGATATACCGGGACCCAGCTTAATTTAGACAGTTAATGAAAGGTAGTGTCAACCAAGAAATGGATGTAATCAATGATAAATAATAGAAGAGTAGTCATTACCGGGATGGCAACCATTAATCCGCTGGGAGATAATCTTGAGGATTATTATTCCAACCTGATAAGCGGTAAATCCGGTATAAAGAAATGGTCGTCCCTGGATATGTCAAATGTCGAATGTAAAATTGGCGGTGATCTGGGGGGGTATGATTATAAATCCGCTTTGGAAAAGCTGGGGCCGGAACTTCCCCCGGACCTGTTCAAAAAGATCAGGAAAATATTTAGAAATGCCACTTTTTCCAATAAAATCAATGTGTTGTGTACGTTGCAAGCTTATCTGGCTGCCGGATTATTAGAAATTAAAAGTGATCCTTTTCGGACCAGTATATTAGTAGGCGGGCATAATTTCAATTCCCGGTATATAACCAAGAATGCCCGGCAATTCCAAACCGAGCCTTTGTATATTGAGCCTTTGTTTGGGGTGGAAGCCCTGGATCCGAACATTGCGGCCACAGTTTCAGAAATTCTCGGGATAAAAGGCCCAACCTATACTATTGGCGGAGCATGCGCCAGTGGGAATTTAGCCCTGCGTGACGGATTTAGGGATATTGTATCCCATGAGTGTGATCGGTCGATTGTATCGGGAGCCATTTTTGATATGACGCCGGCTGATATTCATGCCATGGCTTTTCTTGATTCAGTGGTAGTCAAGCCGGAATACCAGGAAAATCCGGAAGCGGCTTCCCGTCCTTTTGATACTAAGCGCTGCGGTTTTGTGCCTTCGCATGGCGCGGGGACGATTATTCTGGAAGACTGGGAGACCGCCCGAAAACGGGGCGCGCGTATTTACGCGGAATTATTGGGAATAAAAGCCAATGCCAATGCCAATCATTTACCGGCTCCTTCGGCTGAGAGTCAGGCCTATTTGATGCGGGAATTATTAAAAGCCGTCCAGGTCAAGCCGGAAGAGATAGATTATATTAATTGTCATGCTACGGGAACACCCTTGGGTGATTTGCAGGAGATTAAAGCCATAAAACAAGTCTTTGGCGCGCGAACCCGAAATTTAAAGCTAAATGCGCCTAAATCCATGTTAGGGCATGTTTGTTGGTCTGCGCCGATTGTTGAGACTATCGGCGGTATTCTTCAGATGAATAAAAATATGCTGCATCCTACGATAAATATCAGCGAACTTGATCCCGAAATTGACCTGGATGTATGTGCCAATCAGGCGCAGGCGCATAATATTAATTATATGCTAAAAAATTCTTTTGGCTTTGGCGGTTTGAATTGCTGCAGTTTAATAAAAAAATATAGGGAGTAAAAAAATGAATGTCATAATTACGGGCGGTTCGCGCGGCATCGGTAGAGCCATGGTTTTAAAAATGGCCGCTGCCGGACATGGCTGCGCGTTTACTTACGTTTCCAATGAAAATGCGGCTAAGGAAACGCTGGAATTAGCCCGGGAAGTAAATCCCGAGGTCAAAATAAAATATTACCCGATGGAGCTAAAAGCCCCGGATAAGGTGGAAAAAACGATAGAAACCATAATTGGCGATTTTGAAGATATTACGGCGGTAATTAACAACGCGGCCATGGTCAGAAATAATGCCGCCGCCATGATGAGCAATGAGGAATGGGATGAAGTAATAGCAACTAATCTCAGCGGCCCATTTTACGTTATTCGTAGTTTATTAATGCATTTTCTTTCCAACCGCAAGGGAAAGATAATTAATATTTCATCCCTGGCCCAGGCGGGATGCAGCGGGCAGATTAATTACGCGACCAGTAAATCCGGCTTAATCGGAATGACCCAAACACTGGCCAAGGAATACGGGGCCAAAGGAGTAACCGCCAATGTGGTAACCGTCGGGTATGTGCCTACGGATATGACCAAGAATCATCTTGCGGAAAGCCTGCATAAATTCTGGTTGCAGCACTGTCCCATGAAAAAAGCCGGTTCGGCGGAAGATATTGCTAATCTGGTTAATTTTTTAATATCAGCGGACGCGACTTTTATTACTGGAGCAGTGATTCGCGTCTCCGGCGCCTTGCCGTATGCGCCGTGAAAAAATCTATCCACAAAAGACACGTTTGCCTGGATTTGTCATTCCGAACGTAGTGAGGAATCTCCAAACAAGCGCCTGGATTATCAGGACTCCGGGAGATTTCTCGCTTTGCTCGAAATGACAAAGAGAGTTAAAAGATGAATAGATGGCAATTAAGGGAGAAGAAATAACATGAAGAAAATCGGCATAGAAAAAATAAACTTATATGGCTGCTCTCTTTTTATGCGGCAGGCTGAACTCGCCCGGGCGCGCGGCAAAGATCCGGATCAAGTAGTGAATGATTATTTGATCAATAGCCGTTCGCTTAATCCGCCTTATGAAGATACTGTGACCATGGGCGTCAATGCCGCCCGGTCGCTGCTTACCGAAGAAGACAAAAAAGATATTGGGATGCTGATCGTAGGCACGGAAGGGGCGGTTGATTTTGGCAAGCCGATCAGCACTAATATACATAGCGCGCTGGGGCTGCATCCGAATGTGAGGAATTATGAGACCAAGCATGCCTGTTACAGCGGGGTGGCGGGTTTGGACACGGCGATTAATTGGATTGCTTCCGGATTAAATCGCGGCCAAAAGGCTTTAGTGATTGCGACCGACTTCAGCCGCCAACATTTTGGGAAAGACCATGAGTTTGTTTTAGGCGGAGCCGCCGCCGCGCTGTTAATTAGTGAGGATCCGAAGATTATTGAATACGAGATTGCCAACAAAGGGTTTTGGACCACGGATATATATGATACTTTTCGGCCGACTGCCCGGCAGGAAGCGGGAAATAATGAGGTGAGTTTATACAGTTATATGGATGCTTTAGAGGGGGCCTATCAACATTACCGGGAAAATGCCAATCCTGGCCTCGATTTTGATGATTATTTTAACTATAATATTTACCATATGCCGTTTCCCGGCATGGCTTTCCAGGCCCACCGCGTACTGTGCAATTTATCCCGGCCCCGGAAAAAATCGGAAATTAAGGAGAGCTTTAATCAGAAAGTGCTGCCTTCGCTGCGATATGCGGCGCGGGTAGGCAGCACGTATGGCGCCAGCAATTTTATTGGATTGTGCGGTTTGCTTAAAAGCATCGATAAAGTGAATCCCAACGACCGAATCGGGTTTTTTGCCTATGGTTCCGGAGCTATGGGAGAGTTTTATAGTGCGCGCATATGTCCCGGAGCCAAAGAATATATAGATAATCTGAAAATTGATGAAGCCCTGGATCAGAGAAGAGAAGTTAGTTTTGAAGAATATGAGATGATAGAAAGAAAACGGGAACTGGAGATTGAACAACCCGAGGTTAGGCCGGACTGGACGCTGCTTGACAACTGGTATGCCAAGCATTACCAGGATCAAAAATATTTGGTCTTAAAAGAAGTCAAGGATTTTCGCCGCCAATATGCCTGGAGTTGATAACATGCCGCTGATTGATTTTTACCTTGATTCCCAAGCGGCCATAATTACTCTGAATAATCCTTCGGCCGGGAATGTGCTCAACCAAAAGAGTATGGAAGCTTTGCAGGCGGCTTTTACGTCTGCCATATTAAATAAGGAAATTAGAGCCATAGTTTTGCGCGCAACGGGAGACCCTTTCTGCCTGGGTATGGACCTGGCAGAGCTCCAGTCCATGGATCAGGATTATACTCTTGCCACGAAGACGATAGCATTATATGTGAAATTATTATCCAGTATTTATACTGCCCCGCAACCGGTAATCTGTTTGGTACAGGGCGCAGTTAAAGCCGGTGGAGT